>JAVEXH010000003.1:0-25673 GCA_034004175.1 Spirochaetia bacterium | reverse complement strand
CAGCCCAAGGGTATGATAAAAAAAGGCATCGGCAGTCATCTGAACCGAGGCCTCATCAAAAGCACCCCGCTTGAACAACAGAGTGACAATATCCACCCGTGTCATTATGGAAAATACTGCGACAGGCACACTGACCAGCATCACCGCCTCAAGCGCCTGCTTGAAGCGCCCGACAAACGGCTTCCATTGGGAATCCGCTGCCAGACCTGAAAGCTCCGGCAGCAGCACTGTCCCCACAGACACTACGAAAACCCCGAGCACCAGCTCCTGGAGCCGGATGGACAAGCCGACACTGGTTGCCGCACCAACACCGGCGGCCAGGGCGGTTGAAACAAACGCATTCAGTTCATAGGCAGCCATGCCCAGGATGGTCGGGGCCACCAGGGTCAGGACCTTGCGCATACCCGGATTGCGCAGAGCAACCACAGGGTGGACAAACCTGAAACGGGATCCGCTGCGGATGACCGCCGGCAACTGGCAAAGAGCCTGGGCCACACCTCCTACCAGGACTCCGGCCGCCATGGCCCTGGCCGGATTGCCGAAAACAGGGCCAAACAGCACCGGAACCACGATGAAACAGACATTGAAGAGTATGGGAGCCATGCCCGAGGGGCCGAAAACCCCGTGCGCATTCAGTATGCCCTGGAGGAAGGCCGCGATGGAGACCAGAGCCAGGAAGGGGAACATGATCCGCATGAGGACCGCAGTCTCAAGGGCATCGAAGGCCACATCGGGCTGGCGCCCGACACTGGCATACAGATGGGCAATGGCTGAGGAACCAGCCATACCCATAGCCACCACCGCACCAACTACAATGATCAAAATTGTAAAAGTTGATGAAAGGAAGTCTTCCGTCTGCTGCTCATCACCCTCGGACAGGTAGGTGCGGAGTGTCGGGATCAGGGCCACCGACATGGATCCCTCGGCAAGGAGCCTGCGGAACAGGTTCGGTGTGTTGAAGGCTACCGTAAATGCTTCGCCCAGGAGACCGGTTCCCATGAGGTTGGCTCTGGTGGCGTCCCGCACCAGCCCGAGAACCCTCGAAACCATCGTGAGCACCGACAGTTTGCCACTCTCGCGCATGAGGCGGCCGGAGGCAGGAGTGTCATCGCTGGTCTGTCTTTGATCATCGCTCATCTGGACAACAAACTAGACTGAAAGCCGGGTCCAGAGCAAGGCTGGGGTGGGGACAGAGCTCGGGATGGGGACAGAGCTCAGCTGGATGGGGACAGAGCTCCGCTGGGTGGGGACAGAGCTCGTCAGAGCATGCTATAAATCAGGAATGAAACCTGCCCTCATAGCCTTGGACCTTGACGACACTTTGCTCTCACCCGATCTGAGCATTTCAGACCTGAATGCTGACGCGGTTGGTCGCGTTCTGGATGCAGGTATCCCGGTGATACTGGCTTCCGGGAGAACGATCGATTCCATGCGTGACTATGCCAGGCAGTTAGGCATTACCGGTCGTGGACTTCCCATGATCTGTGCAAATGGCGCGGAAGTACGGGACACGGACTCTGAAACCATCCTCCGCCGGATTGCCCTGACTCCCCATGCGTGTCGATTGGCGATGGCGGTTCTCCAGGACCTCGGGCTTCCTGCCCAGACCTACGAAGAAGGCATCATCATTGTCAGCGAGCACAACCAGTGGACAGAAGAAGACAGCCGCCTGACAGGCCTGAATATCAGGCTGGCAGCCGACGACGAAGAACTTGCAAAGGTGCCACGATCCAAACTGCTGGCCTCCGGTGATCCTGCCCTGATTTCAAGAGTCTATGAAGAAGTAAAGTCCAGGCTTGCCGGCATTGCCAATGTCCTTATCTCAAAGCCCTGCTTCCTTGAAATACTGCCCCCAGGGGCAGACAAGGGCGAGGCCCTGGCCTGGGTAGCTTCAGGAATGGGCGTACCAAGGGAAGCGGTGATGGCAATGGGTGATTCCGGTAACGATCTTGGCATGCTGGGATGGGCCGGTATAGCCTGCGCCCCCGCTGACGCCCGGCCCGATGTGCGATCAGTTGCCCGTTTTGTTTCTGTCCGCGGGCATGCAGACGGCGCGGTGGCTGAGTTGCTTGACCGCTTTGTCTTCGATCGACCCTGAGAGACTGCTCCCATCGGGAGGATCAGGCAGCACAACCAGCAGGATCCAGCACCACGACCGGGAAGCTCAGGCAGCACAACTCAGGTCTTGAAACGCCCCATCTCCGTGACCAGGTCGGCAATATTCCCGGCTGTGCGTGAGGCTGCCGCTGCCGAGGCAGCCGCTGCTTCTGCGATGCCCTGATTCTCCCTGTCCACCCCGGCGACCAGTTCCTTGATGCGCAGGCTACCTGTTTCAAGATTGCGCATTTCGGACAGTACTGCCTTGGTGGACTCTCCCATCTCCGCTGCCATGTCCTTTACCACACCGGTCTCGGCATTGATATCGGACAAGGCTGACAATACCTGACGGGAGCCTTCATTCTGCTCGGCCATGGCCTGGCTTACCTCTGACGCCAGGTTCCTGACTCCTTCTATGAGCTCAAGTACCGATGCAAAGGCTTTTTCAGCCTCTGTGGACGAGGCACCAACCCTGAGTACAGAATCTTCTATACCACGGAGTTCACGATTGGCCTGCTTGGCCTGCGCAGCACTGCGCTCGGCCAGGGCCCTGATCTCGTCAGCCACCACGGCAAACCCGGCACCGGCATCGCCGGCATGGGCAGCTTCAATGGCAGCGTTCATGGCCAGGAGGTTGGTTCTGGCCGCCACGGAGGCCACAATGGCATTTGTTTCCCTGATTATCCTGGACTGTACAGACCTGGTGGCCGCAGCAGCGCTGGCCTCGCCTATCTTCAGCCTAACCTCCCCAGCTTCGGTAACAAGGTGTTCCAGTTCTCCGACAATGCGTTCCATGGATCGTGCCACACTGGCGATGCTTGAAAGCAATTCCTCCACCGAGGCCGAGCTCTGCACAACCCCAGCCGACTGGGCCGAGATGGAGTCCGCGAGCCTCCCGACGCCGGTCGCAATCTCGCCCACCGTCGCACTGGTCTGTGTGGCGCTGGCGCTCTGGTCCACCACCAGCTCGTTTACTTCGCGGATGGCGCCGCCTATGCTCTCGACTGCCGATCCGGTCCTGGCCATGCTGGTTGCCAGCTCGTCGCCATCGGCCTTGAGCCGCCCCGAAATTTCCATGACACTGGTGACAATGCCACCGAGCTTGCCGGCAAACCGGTTGAAGGAGGCGGCCATGCGGCCCAGTTCATCGCCTGAAACCACCGGTATGCGCCGGGAAAGGTCACCGTCACCATCGGCTATCTCCCTGATGACACCTTCCAGGGAAGCTACAGGTTTCAGGACATAGCCGGCGACCAGGGCCATCAGCAGAACCACAAGCACCACGGCAGCGGCACCCAGACCGGCAAGGAAGATGGTGGCACTGCGCACAGGAGCCAGGGTCTCGGATACCGGGATGGAGACGCCGAAGGTCCAGGTCTTGCCACCACGTCCAAGCACTACCGGCTCGAAAATGGTCAGAGCCTGTTCGCCGGTAAGGGCGGACCGGTCTGTGTAGCGCAGCCCCCAGCCGGATGACAGTATCTCACTGACCGCATGCTTCTGATCGATATCAGGCATGACTTCCGAGAATACCTTCCCGATGTATTCAGGGACAGGATGGGCAACCAGAGTCATGTCGCTGGCCAGGATGAAGGCATATTTGTTGTCGGACCGGAAGGAATCGGCAAAAGACTGGATATCCGACAGCTCATAATCAACTCCGGCCACACCGATCACGATCCCGTCCCGGATCAAAGGGACGCAGAAGGAGATGGACCAGACTTCTTCCCCGGTATCCAGTTCGAAGGAATACGGCTCGGTAAGATATTCGGCTCCGGACTCGAAGGGTACGGTATAATAGTCGCCCACAGCACCGAATTCATCATCGGTGGCATAATCAAGGGCTATTTCGCCTTCTGTCCGGTACCAGTAGGGGGCAAAACGGCCATCCGCCAGATGACCATCTTCTCCTGCGAAGGCAGCGTCATTGCCATCCAGGACATCAGCCTCGAAGATATACCAGGCGGCAAGCAGATCCTGGTTGGTCTCCATACAGGCCCTGGCTGCCGCGGAAAGCACGGAACGGCGCAGCGCTGCGGGAAGATCGCCGTTTATGGATGCAATACCGGCAAGGTCCTCCGCTATCTGCATACCACCAGCCAGATAATTATTGGCTACCGCTGCCCGCTCCCTGGCTACCAGTATGGCTTGGTCCATGCCCGCATCCGACAAAACTGCCGAGAAACGCACCGCGGAAAACACCACCATGCCCAGTATTATCAGGAGGACAGGCACCCCTGCTGAAAGAATCAGCTTGTTCCGTATTGACATTGATCGCTGAACCCGTTTTTTACCGACACTCATAGACTCCACCATGGCTTTCTGGTCAAATGATCATTCCCTGCCTATATTCGTTCCAAGTGGCTTTCCTTTCAAGGCGAAATCGCCGAAAATAGGACGAAAGGGTATGCCATGACCAAAACCCGCATTTGTATCTTGATACTTACGCTGATGACGGTAGCTGTGCCGATGGTATCGGCGGATCTGGAATTCATCGGTCCGGACATCACCACGGACGATCGTCTCCTTTTTACCGCTCGGGTGGATATCCCCGGGGAAGAAGGGTACGACACCCTCTTTGCGGGCGATCCCAAGTCGGGGGAACTGGTCCAGCTCACCTTCTATCCCGAGTCGATAGCCATCCTGGATGATGGCCGAAGGCTACAGGTGCGCAACCGGTTCGGCGTCTTCATGACCGACCGGAATTTCACGGACCTGGCTCCGGTGCCCGAGTTCCCGTCCTTTGCCCGGGGCTCAGCGGTACAGCAGGGCAGGCTCGTGGATTCCAGACCCTCTCCCGATGGAACCATGCTCCTGTACCTCTCGCCCACGACACCCGCCCGGGGGAACCTCATACTCTTCGACCTTTCCAAAAAAACGGAAACCCTGGTGGCGCAGTCCGTCGAGTATTCCGTTGACTCCTTTCCGGCGCGTTGGTCACCGGATTCACGGTACTTTGTCTACAGCCGGGCAGACAACCTGTTCTATTTCTCGTCCGAGCAAGTGCGGGCAGGCAGGGTTCCCGACGAGAGTTGGCGACAGGTTGGCAAGGGCAGGATCTCCCATGTCCGATGGAGCGCAAACGGCAGTCTGTACGTGCTGCGCGACCGCTCGATGTACCGCATAATGCCCGAAGAGTTCTTTACCCAGGCCATTTATTCAGGCATCGTGCCTCCGGGCATCATGGTCGGCAAGACGCCTTTCCCGTATGACCCAAACTTCGATTCCTTCTGGATTTCACCCGATGGCACCAAGGTCCTGCTGTGCAAGGATGGACGCAACATCTTCCTGTACCGGCTTGACCCGGATGATTACGGCCGTGAAGCGGCCATCAGCGCCATGCCGTACCTGTTCCTCCAGGGCAACACCCTGGTATCCCAGATGATCTGGCCTGCCAGCGACGAAGTTACCATCTTCACTGGTTCACTTCGCAACGGCAAGAGAATTGCCGGAGCCTACCGGATCAAGGTACCAGCCAAAGGCAGCGAAGGACTGAGTGCCACCTTCAAGGAACTGGAAGTCGGCAATGCCCTCTCCCTTGCCTTGGCCCCGGACGAGAGCCGGATTGCCATAATCAGCCCTGAAGGCCTGGAAATCCGGCACTACGAAGACTGGCGCCCGGATACAAAGCTTCCGGCACCCGGCGCACTTCATGCCCTCTGGGTTGCCAGGGACAAGCTGGTTGTAGCCGGATCGTCACTCATCGAACTGGTGAATCTGGCAGAGTCCACCAGGGCACTGATTGGTGTGGGCCAGGCTACACAATACGGCTGGTCCACAACCCAAGCTGGTGCTGTTGCCATCAAAGCAGCCGACCAGACCTTCATCAGCCCGTCCACCGCCGCAAGCTGGGAAAAAGCCCTGGAGTTCGGCGTGGCAGAACAATCCAGCAGCTCTCCGAACTACCGCATCTACATGGACACCCTCTCGGCCGGGGCATACCGCAACATGATCATGGTGCGCTCCGCCAAAGGGCTGGGAACCACCAGTCTGCTGCCACCTCCCTCACGGTCGTACAAGCCTTTCCCCGACCGGGATGACCCCCGGGACCCGACCATGTTCAACCATGGCTCGCGCATCAGACGCCGTGAACTGTCCCTGGTCTTCGACGCCTACGACAGTGCGGAAGGACTGGTGAAGGTCCTGGATACCCTCAGACTGTATGGCCTGCGGGCTACCTTCTTTGTCAACGGCGAGTTCATCCGGCGGAATCCCGGCGCAGCCAAGCTCATAGCCGAGAGCGGCCACGAGGTGGGCAATCTCTTCTTCAGCGCCTTCGATGCCACCGATGCCCGGTACCGGGTGGATGCGGAGTTCGTGAAGCGGGGCCTTGCCAGGACAGAAGATGAATATTTCTCGGCCACCGGGTCGGAACTGTCCCTCATCTGGCATCCACCCTATTATGCCACCAGTTCCACCCTGCTCGAAGCGGCAGCACAGATGAATTACCTCTATGTCGGCAGGGACATAGACCCCATGGACTGGGTTGGCCGGTATCAGGGAAGTCTGAGCCTTGGACTGTACTCGCCTACCCACGATGTCGTCGAAAACACCACTGCCGCTGCGGCGCCGGGATCGATCATACCTATCCGCATCGGGATCCCTGAAGGCGGCCGGTACGACTACCTGTTCAACGAACTTGCCCTGCTGATAAATGCGCTGATGGCCGAGGGCTATGACATAGTCCCGGTATCACGACTGATGGAACATGCGGAATGAACATAGACCGTTTCCGGCTGACATACGACGAACTGCACTACACCATCCCGGTTGATGACATACGGCGCCTTGACGGCGATGCCTGGGGACAGAGCGTGATAGGCCAGCCCCGGGCGCTCGAAGCCCTGAAAATGGGTACTGCCATCCGGGCCAAGGGCTACAACATACTGGTGACCGGAGCAGCTGGCACCGGCAGGCGGACAGCGGTGATGAAGGTGCTTTCCGACTACCGCCCTGCCCATCTGGCTCTCCATGATTATGCGTATGTCTACAATTTTTCGTCGCCCCTCACACCCAAGGCCGTATCGTTGCCAGCCGGCAAGGCCAGGGCCTTCAAGAAGGATGTCCACGAGTTCGTCGAGAATGTGAAGAAACTGGCAGCCATGCAAGCCGAGAGCGGTGATTACAAGAACAAGCGCGACGACATGGTGTCGACCTGGGAAAAGGAAGAGAATGCCAGGCTGGCCACCTTCGAGAGCGAACTGGCGGCAAACGGTTTCCAGGTAGTGCAGGTACAGACAGAGGATGGCCAGACAAGCACCGATATCCTCCCACTGCGGGCCGGGTCGACCATAGCCTTCGATGAACTGCAGGGCCAGGCCGCGGCCGGCGAGATCCCGGAGGAAGAGTTTTCCGCCATCCGTGAACACTATTTTGGGTACATGGATCAGATGCGGGCCCTCTTCATGGACCTCAAACGTGGCCGAAGCGCCCTGGAGTCGCAGATAGAATCCCTGCGGAGGGATGCGCTGCGTCCCCTGATCCATGACGAGGCAGAGGCCATCAAGGCCAGGCACGATGACGAGAAGGTCAGAGGCTGGCTGGAGGATCTGGAGAAGGACTTCCTGTCCCATCTGTACCTCTTCAACCCTGGCCAGCGCTCACCGGGAGAGCGGAAGGGCAAGCCCCCTCTGGCGCGGTACGGTGTGAACATCCTCGCCGACAACGAAGGAGCCGACAAGCCTCCGGTGGTATTCGATTCCAATCCCAACTACGCCAAGCTGTTCGGCACCATAGACCTGCCCCAGGATGGCCAGGGAGACAACAGGACAGCCTACCTGAAGATACGGCCGGGATCGATACTGAAGGCTTCCGGCGGCTTCCTGGTGATGCAGGCTGAAGACCTGGTACAGGACGAAGATTCCTGGAATGCGGTAAAACGGGTACTGCGCTCAGGAAAGCTCGAAATACAGGGTCAACCTGGTCCCTTCGGCTCATCGGCATCAATCAAACCGGAACCCTTCGAAGTGGACGTGAAGATAGTGCTCATCGGCGGCGAATCGGCCTATGACTACCTGTACCAGACCGATCCTGACTTCCAGAAGCTGTTCAAGGTCTGTGCGGAGTTCGATGACACCATGCCGTGCAACGATGACACCATCCGTGAATATGTGGTCTTCGTACGGAAGATAACCCTGGAGGAAGGCCTCCTGGAACCTTCGCTCGACGGGATTGCGGCCATCGTGGAATACGGAGTCCGCCTGTCCGAAAAGCGCAGCTGCCTGTCCACCCGTTTCTCCAGGATCGCCGACCTTATACGTGAAGCCGACTACTGCGCCGAACTGGACGGCAAGGAAGTGCTGGACGCGGATGCCGTGGATGCTGCCCAGCAAACCAGGGCCAGGCTGGCAAACCTGCCTGAAGAGAAACTGGCAGATATGATAGTCTCCGGCGAGATATTGCTGCAGGTCGATGGCGAAGCAGTCGGCCGGGTGAACGGCCTGGCGGTGCACGACAGGGGCTACTACGCCTTCGGCCTCCCGGCCGTGATCTCCGCCCAGGTGTCCCCGGGGGAGAGCGGCGTCATCAATATAGAAGGCGAATCAGGCCTGTCAGGCGAGATTTATGACAAGGCCGTGCTCATCGTTGAAGGTTTCCTGCGTAGCCGCTATGCCCGGGACTTCCCCCTGGCTGTCTCGGCCAGCATCTGCTTTGAACAATCCTACACCGCCATAGAAGGCGACTCCGCATCGTCCACCGCTGTGTACGCCTTGCTTTCAGCCATTGCACGGGTCCCCCTGAGGCAGAACATAGCAGTAACCGGTTCTGTGAACCAGATGGGCCAGATACAGCCCGTGGGTGGCATAAGCGAGAAGGTGGAAGGCTTCTACAACATCTGCAAGAAGGCGGGCTTCACCGGTACCCAGGGCGTCATGATCCCGAAACAGAACATAGGCAACCTGATCCTCTGCCGGGAAGTCCTTGCGGCCATCAAGTCCGGGAAGTTCTCCATCTATGCGGTATCGACCATAGATGAGGGCATCCAGGTGCTCACCAGCCTTGATCCCGGAGCCATGGGCAAGGACGGTACCTTCCCCGCGGGAAGCTTCAATGCCGGGGTGGCAAACGAATTGCGCCAGATGGCAGAAACCGTCAAGGAGTACATGAACTGATGAAACCATCATTGCAATTTACCCTCAGCCTGGCCATGGTGTTGTTCATGGCCGGTTCTTGTGTCAGTTCGCCCCCACCCGCAAGTCCGGAGCCTCAGGCCGCGCCTCAGGTCCAGACAGCCGCAGCAAGCAACCCGGAAGCTCCCCCTCAGGAGGCACCTGCAGAAACACCGGCGGAGGCAGTGGTTACCCCTCAGGCATCAGCCGAGGCACCAGCGGAGCCTGCAGAAACCAGCCCGAGCTCTGTCCCCGCTGCTCCGAGCCCGGATTCCGATACCAGCTATACCAGCTCTGTCCCCAGTCCGGACCCTGTTTCCGCTCCTCCGAGCTCTGTCCCCACACCGGAAGCACCAGGTACAGCTTCCGCCAGAACGACCTCCACAGCAAGCCAACCGACTCAGCCAGCCCAAGCAACCAGACCATCGCAGCCGGCTCAGCCGGCTCAGCCGACTCAGCCTACCAAGCCAGCCCAGGTGGCATCGGCAAGCCAGGAGAAGCCCAGACAGGTCGGCGAGGTCGTTTACACCGAAGGCACCGTGTCGGTTCACCGGGCCGGAAAGTCCATCACCCTGCTGGATATCGGTGACGTGGTCTACGCCTACGACGTCGTGATGACCGGACCAGCCAGCCTTGCCCAGGTGGACCTTGGTGCCGGCAGCCCGGGAGGAGCGTTCTTGCGGCTTTCTGAAAACACAGCGTTTTATTTTGATACCAAGGAACTATCGGGCGAACAACGCCGGACTGTCCTGCAACTGCTGTCCGGGTCGATAGCTGTGAAGGTTGAAAAACTGGCGGGCGGATCCTTCTCCGTAGCAAGCGATACTGCGGTACTTGGAGTCCGGGGTACTGAATTTGTCGTCGACACCATACCCGACGGCACCATCCTGGTTAGTTGCGTGGAAGGCGCGGTTGCAGTCCAGGCCGCTGAAGGGCAGGAAGCGACGGCCAGGCCTGGCAGGGCTGTGACAGGTCGGAAGGCTGGGCTGGAAACAGCTAATGTCGCTGTTTCCGAGCTGGCCCGGTTCAGAAGTGGCTGGCGTCAAGACAACTTTGCCGGATTTGCAGGCCAGGCAGTGCAGTACAGTTCGGGCTATGCGGCCATCCTGGACGCACAGCGTGAAGCCTTCGATGCCGCTCTGGCGAGCCTTCGCGCCCAGGAAGCCATCCTGCATGTCTGGCGTGAGGCAAGAAATGCCGGTAAGGTACCCCGTTTCGCGGATTGGATTACCGAGAAGAAGGCCGTAGGGGGGATCCTGTTCGAAAACCTCAAGGTTCTGTTCACCCTGGAGCGTCCGTATTACCGGCTTCTGGAATTGAGAAGCCTCCATGAAGTCGGCACCGGCGTCGGCATCATGCAGGACGGCAAAAGCACCGTGGAGTTCTTCTCCCGGTTGGACGCCCGCTACGCTGTCCTCGCAGACGGCATGGCAAGCATCCGGGAAGCACTGCTGCTTTTCGCCTGGGCGTCCGCAGGCAGCCCCCTGGGGGATTTCTTCGGTGCCAAAGCCGAAGGTCTTGGCAGCGGAGCCCTGTTCCTGGATGGCGACGACTGGTAGATATACGGGGACAGAGCTCTGAGTGGGACCTGCCTCTGCGTGAACTCAGCCCGCCATCGCGTGAGCTCTGTCCCCATGCAGGATGCTTGAGATCCCAAACCAGCATGATATAGTTGAACTTCCGAGGGAGGGGCTATGATCATGTCTTCAGACAGACGTTATTCTGCATGGATAGTTTCTCTGATGCTTCTGACTGCAGCCTTGCCGGTGGTGCAGGCCCAGATCCTCCCTGCAGAGGCCCGGGAAGCCGGATTCACGGCAATAAGAGATAAACGGATCAGACCCTACACCTTAAAAAGCCTTTCCGGGACAGTAATCTCCGCAAAGGATCTGGACGAAAAGCCGGTCCTGTACCATATCTGGTCACCCACAAACGATCCTTCGGGCCTCGGGCTTGCAGTGGCTGCCGATCTTTCGACGGAACTGCCCGGAGCGGAGATCCTGGTGCTCACTACGGCAACAACGTCCCGGCTGTCGGCCAGGGTCTCCCAAACGACCCTGGGAGAACAACGAGCCGCGGCAAGTGCGCAGGATGCCATCCGTGCCCTCGGGAACCCGCCTGCACCAGCCTGGGTCTTTGTGGCGGCCGGTGGAGAAATTGTTGCCTTGAAGCTTGGCCGGCTTGATTCCGGACAAGCAAAACAGGCCATAGCTGCCTTGTTCCAGACCTGGAAGACCGTACCAAGACCCATACTACCGACAGGTCCTGCAGAATTGCCAGGGGTAGCGTCCACAACACAGCCCGCAGCACGACCGGCAACAATGCCACGAGCAACACCTTCAGTCGGTTTGAATACCGGTCTTGCCAATGCAGATTTTGCCCAGCCGATTGAGATTGACATAGTAGCCGAACTCAATCTTGCCCGGACCAGACCAGAACTCTATATGGAAATCCTGAATGATTACAGGGCATACATTAGAGGTAACAGACTCGAAAAACCCGGTGAGACACCCATACTTCTTGAAGAAGGCACCAAGGCAGTGGCCATAGAACCAATATCTTCAATCCCGTTTTCCTGGTGGTAGGCATAGCAGTTGGAACACACCCGGCTTTCAGAACCATCTGTGTGCAGAACTTTGCCGGGGGGTTCGTTGAGCGATAGGGAGGGCCGGATTTGGTAGCTCTCCGGCAGCGGGTTGCCGCTGTCACCAGCACAACCAGACTGTTGCTCCGGAAGGGCGTTTCCGTTACTATCCACAGCATGAATACGGGAAGCCTGCCCGCAGGGCAGCAATCATCCATAAACCTGCCCAAGGAAGCCTGGTCCTGGCGACTGGCGGGTCTGTCCGGCGCTTTCTAGCGCCGCCGGGGCTACCCCTTTGAGGGGCAGGCCGACCCCGGTAGACGGCCCGCCCCGATCACGGCCAGCGTCACGTCGTGACGCATCTGCATCAAGACAGTGAGGCAACAGCCGACTGGCATATCCAGGCCTGAAAGACGCCTGAGGCGCAAGGCCAAAAACCGGAGAACATCATGGAACGAAAAAGAATACTCACAGGAGACCGGCCAACCGGCAAACTGCACCTTGGTCACTATGTTGGCTCCCTGGCCAACCGTGTCCGCCTGCAGGATGAATACGAGTGCTTCTTCATCGTAGCAGACCTTCACACGCTGACCACCAAACCCGAGAAGGACAATGTGGAGAAGATAGCCGAGAACACTCGCTCTGCTGTCATGGACTACCTGGCCTGCGGCATAGATCCGGCTAAATCCACTATATACCTGCAGTCGGCAGTGCCTGAGGTAACCGAGTTGGCCCTGCTCTTTGGAAATCTCGTCACCATCCCCCGGCTGTCGCGAATCCCATCGATCAAGGACATGGCCCGGGACGCACATATCGAGGAAATGCCCTTCGGCCTCATGGGCTACCCGATACTACAGGCTGCGGACATACTCCTGCCAAGGTCCCATCTGGTACCGGTAGGCAAGGACAACGTAGCCCATGTGGAGATAACCCGCGAGATAGCCAGGCGCTTCAACTACCTCTATGGCGATACCTTCCCGGTACCGGATGTGATGGTGTCGGAATTCGGCTCCCTTACCGGAACGGATGGCAACGCCAAGATGTCCAAGAGCCTGAACAATGCCATTTTCCTCTCCGACGATGCCAAGACCGTGCAGAAACGGGTCATGTCCATGTACACCGATCCCAACCGGACCAGCGCCGACATTCCAGGCACCGTGGAAGGCAATCCCGTCTTCCAGTACCACGATGCCTTCAATCCGGACAAGGCAGAAGTCGAAGAACTGAAAACCCGGTACCGGGCAGGCAAGGTCGGCGATGTGGAAGTGAAGGAAAAGCTGGTTGTTGCCCTGAACAACTTCCTTGATCCCATACGTGAACGCCGGGCAAAATACGAAGCGACCCCTGGCCTGGCTGATGAGGTTGTGTACGACGGCACGATGCGCATGCGCGAAGAGGCACGGCTGACCCTGAACACCGCCCTCAAGGCCATGGGCCTGTCGTCCGTCTGGAACCGCATAGCCCGTAAGGCAGAAGATGTGAAGAAGAAGCGGGAAAAGGCAGAATAAGCAGGCAGTCACAACAGCCTGACCCATGCCAGCCAACCATACCCTGCAACTTTCGTGCATCAAGCTCTGTCCCCATTCGGTCAAGCTCTGTCCCCGCTTGGCCGAAACTGAAGCCAGGAGCCATCAGTGCACAACATGAACATCAAAACTGCAAAGAAGGCCAGCAGACTGGCCTTCTTCATAGTCCTTGTCATCGTGTCCCCAGGAACACTCCCGGCTCAATCCGGGTCCAGCGCTCATCTGACCATGGCAGGGGACCAGGATGGGGACAGAGCTGATGCGAGTACTGCCGATCTGGAGGTTGCGGCAACCGAAGGGGACAGAGCTGGGAGTGAACCACTGATTTTCCGCGAAATCTGGGCTTACCTGATGGCCGGGGAAGAGCAATTTGTCCCTTCACAATCGTCTATCACCGATCTGGCTTATTTTTCAGCCAGGATCTCATCGAAAGGCGAACTGTATGGAGTGCCGGATATCAGAAGGCTGGATCAGTTCAAGGCCAGGAAGCACCTAGTGGTGGCAGAGGTGTCGAACCAGGCACTCATTCATTTTGTCCTCGATCCGGCCTACCCTCTGCGTGACAAACTAATCAGGGACATAGCAACTGCAGCTGTTCCTTACAACGGGGTGAACATCGATTTCGAATTGATGCGGACCGATGATGGCCCGGTTTTCCTGGAATTCATTACCCTGCTGAAGCAAGCCATAGGATCCCGCACCTTGTCTGTATGCGTTCCGGCACGGACCAGAAAGATGAATGATGCCTATGACTATCAAGCCATCGCGGCTATAGCCGACAGGGTCTTTGTCATGGCCTATGACGAGCACTGGAGTGGCAGTGCTGCAGGGCCGGTTGCTTCCATAGGCTGGGCCAGCCGGGTGTCTACCTGGGCGGCACAAGCTGTCGAACCTGACAAATTGATCATAGGCATGCCCTTCTATGGCAGGGCCTGGGGGGACAGCAATCCCGCAGGAGCATACAAGCATTCAGGGGTCAGTAGCATGATCAATGAAACCGGTGTTGCCTGGGACCGCAATCCCGAAGGCATACCCTTCCTGAATTTCCAGGAAACCATTTCATTTACCCTGTTCTTCGATGACGCCGAATCCATCCGGAACCGTGGGCTGGCTTACCATGAGGATGGAATCAGGAACATCGGTTTCTGGCGCCTCGGCCAGGAAGACCCGGAAGTCTGGAAAATTCTGGGGACAGAGCTGGAAGAGGCACTACCTTGAATTTCGTCCAGGATTGTCCAGACCTGTCCTTACAGATAGGGTGCTGCCAGACGTGCAAGGCCATCCCTTAGCTTCAGCGGCAGTGGCCGGGCATCGACCTCCGCCATGGTTAACTGGTGGGCAGTTACCATGCTCTGTCTGATCCGGGATTCAAGCCGCTGGGCCAATGCCGCGTCATAGCACTCCACCCCCAACTCGAAGTTGAGCCTCAGGCTACGCGGATCCCAGTTGGATGAGCCAATGAGACTCAGGACACCGTCTACGACCATGACCTTGCTGTGGTCGAAGGGTGGTGCGCTCATCCAGACGCGACACCCCCATTCAAGCACCTGCCACATCTGTGCCATGGACGCCCAGGCAACCAGTTTCTGATTGTTTTCCTGTGGCAGGACTATGTCCACCTCCACACCCCGCAGGACACAGGTATTCAGAGCTGCGATCAATGCACGGTCAGGCAGAAAATACGGTGTCATGACAAGCACCCGGTGACGAGCAGCAGCCAGCGCCCCCTGGAAAGCCATGGACATCTTGTCCAGATCCTGGTCTGGACCGTCCGGGATGACACGTGCCACAACCGATCCCGCTGCCGATGGCCAGGAAGGGAACCACTGTTCGCCCTCAAGAAGTTCCCCACTGGTAAACAGCCAGTCAGCCACAAAAGCCGCCTGCAATTGCTGCACCACCGGCCCTGCAACCCTGAAATGGATGTCCCTCGTCGGAAATGGCGGATTTCCGGCCAGGAGATGCCCCGCGCGGATATTCATCCCCCCGGTGAATCCTGTCATCCCATCAACCACCATGACTTTGCGGTGGTTGCGCAGGTTCAGGTAAGGAGTGTGCCATGGCCAGAAGCTGGCCATGAAGAGCTCGGTGCGTACGCCTGCTGCACGCAGCAACCCAGTTATGGGCAGACGCGTATATCGGGACCCGACACCGTCTATGAGCACGCGTACATCAACACCTCTGGCTACCGCCTGGGATAGTGAGTCCAGGAAACGCCGGCCGACCATGTCATTGTCAAAAATGAAGATGACCAGGTTGATGGACCTCGTGGCTTTTTCGATGGCCTCAAGCATCACGGGATATGCTTCGTCTCCATCAAACAGAGCCACTATGTCATTCCCCGCCATCAAGGGAAGCCGGGTCAGAAAATCACCCAACCGGGCCATTTCTACAAGGTTTTCGCTGCCGGTGGGCAGAATGGCAACAAGATCCTCGGAGGAACAGGCAAAATTTTCGAGCGGGTTGAAATGGGCACTCTCATGTCCACGCAGGCCGGCAACTTTCCTACGTATCCGGTTTATGCCCAGTAGCACGTACAGCAAGCTGCCAATAAACGGCACCAACCATATCAAACCGACCCAGGCTACCGCAGCCCGGGAATCCCTTTTGTACAGTACAGCATGGCCGGACGCGAGTATCGAAACCAGTACTCCACCAAGCGCTGCAAGGAGAGGCCAGAGGGAGAAAACTGCATCATTACCGGGGTCCATGGCGGATTCCAACCTTCCTTGATCCTTGACAGTATACGCGAAGCCGGGGAAAACCGCATCATCCAGGGTTCCCTGGCCCGCTCGGCCAACTCCAGTTCGAGCTCTGTCCCCACTTTTCGGTCCCCGCTTTACCTAGGGTTGACACACAGGACATTTATATAGATAGTCTAACTATGTTGTTTTCGGATTCACCACTTCTTCCAGAGCGATTCCTGAAAGCACTGTGTGATGTGAGGACAACCATCTTCGATGGATCACCCGCAGAAGATCTGGGCTTGACACCAGCTCTGGCGAAAGCTTTGATCGCCATCGCTTCCACAGCCACAGGCAACATGCGTGTACGGGAGCTGGCTGAAGCCCTTGGGATCAAGGAATCGAGTGCAAGTGTACTCTCGAACCGCCTTGTACTTTCAGGGCTGATCATGAAGAAAGCACACGAAGACGATGGGAGGGTAGCAATGCTGGCCATTACCCAGGAAGGGGCCCGATTGGCAACTTCACTCAAGGCGCACAGGTTAGCCAGAGCCACTGAACTTTTATGCCTTCTCCCCGAGAATGAACAAAGGGAAACCGTACTACGACTGGAAACAATGTCCACAAAGGAAAACAAACAGTGAATACAACTGCATGGATCATCAATCTTCTTGCCATCGGCTGCCTTGTTCTGGCTTTTATCGCGAACAGGCAACTGGCCCTGGACGGGCTGAAAAAAGGCCTCCGGACCTTGGCTAGCATTGCACCGGTCACCATCGTGGTTGTTTCGATTGTGGCCATCGTCCTGGCCTTTGTAACACCGGAGTCGATTGGCACCGTGCTCGGTGAGAGTTCAGGAATCGGGGGAATCCTGGTGGCGCTGGGCCTGGGGGCAGTTGTGCATATGCCCGCCTTGCTCGGCTTCCCGATTGCAGGAAAGGTCCTTGCCAATGGTGGTGCAGCCGGGCCAATTGCAGCCTTCATAACCTCGCTGACGATGATAGGCATCTTCACCATCCCTTTGGAGATCAGTGTCCTTGGCAAACGCTTTGCTCTTGCCAGGAATGTCATCAGCGCAGTCATGGCCTTTGTCATCGCCATCATGCTCGGAGTACTACTGTGAACCAGAACATCCCAATAGCTGTTGCAACAACAAGCAGATCCAGCAAAGATCCCCGCCCGGCCAAGGGCTTGATCCTTGTACTGGTTTCCATCAGCACTGTCGTAGCTGTTTCGATTCTCATCCCCGGCAAACGTGAAGCGATAGTGAGTGGCAGTGTGGATTTCCTCAAGGAGGTAGCACTGATCCTGCCGGCCATCTGCATCATGATGGGTTTATTCGGTGTATTTGTATCCGAAAACCTGGTCATGAGGACCCTTGGCCGCTCGTCAGGATGGAAAGGCATGCTCATAGCTATGGGCATTGGATCCCTGCCCACTGGCCCCCTTTATGCAGCCTTCCCAATTGCCGCTGCACTCCGTGAAAAAGGGGCACGCGTATCGAACATATTCCTGCTTATGACAGCCTGGGCCTGTATCAAATTACCCCAGGAACTCCTGGAACTTCGTTTCCTTGGCTCGCAGTTCATGCTGGCCCGGCTGGCACTGACCATCGGCCTTGCCATTCCTGCTGCCCTGCTGATCGAATGGTTCGTGGATGCCGAACCTACCTCAATACGTTGACAACAGTAATTTCCCTAACCCTGGAAGGAGACCGAACTATGATCGAGAAACCGTATTCCTGCACCAAGACCGAAGCCACAATCATGGAAAAGACGATTGATGACGAGCATGTGAACATCAACCACATTGTGGTAGCCCCGGGAGAAGCGGTACCCACCCATGTATCAAACTCGCATGTCCACCAGATAATCGTTCGCGGAACCTTGAGTCTGAGCCTGGAGGATGAACCCTTCAACCATCATCCCCAGGGAACCATCGTCGCTGTACCCTTCAACCAGAAAATGGTCATCCAGAACCAAGGCAAGGAAACACTTGAATTTTTCGTGGTAAAGACACCAAACCCCAGGGACATGCCGGCAACCAAGAAGATTTAGCAATCAGCCTGGGATACCCGCTGATCGAACTCAGAGCGGCCGCCTGAGCATACTTCTGGCCAGTATCCGAAGCGGAATGGAACCAGCACCCAGGCTGGCCAGCCTGGCTGAGAAGGAATCCCACTCCTCTTCGGGGACAATGGCCTCGATGGTCACGACTTCCGCAAAATCCTCCCGGTGGATTACGGCGCCTGCGCCATCGAGGGCTTGCCTGGCCCTCTCATGCAGAGTGTAGGGCAGCAGGAATGTAGCCTGGAAAGCCGGAACCAGAACAGCCCGGCCAACTGCCCCTGTCACTGACCTGCCTGCTTCCGAGTAGGCCTTCACCAGGCCTCCGGTCCCAAGCAGGGTGCCGCCGAAATATCTGCTCACCACCAAGACAACGTTCCCGAGACCTGAACCCTTGAGCACGGCCAGCAGTGGTCTGCCGGAGGTTCCGGACGGTTCGCCGTCATCGGAGCAGAACTCTGTGAGAGTGTTGCCACCACCGATTATAAAAGCTGGTACATGGTGGGAGGCATCGGGGAACTCCTGCCGGATTTTCTGTATGAAAGCCCGCGCATCCTCCACAGTATCCGCAGGAGCAAGAGTCGCGATGAAGCGCGAGTTGAGGACCATGATTTCACGCCGCAGGATCCCTGCTGGTACGATGAGCATGACCCAGTATAGCACGTGGGGGGTTTTGCATTGATCCCGCATGATAGCGTATAGTAAATCCATGGAACACCGAGTCCTCATTGTCGACGATTCCCTGGTAGCCAGAATGGCCCTGAAGAGCTTTCTCAAGGAAACGGGAGCTTCCATCCGCGAAGCCACCACCGGTGAAGATGCCCTGGCAGCCCTGGCCGAAGGTTTTTCTCCTGCAGTCGTATTCCTTGACCTCACCATGCCTGGCATGGGAGGCCTGGAAACCCTTAAACACATCAAGGACAGGCACCAGGACCTCAGGGTCGTGGTCATCACTGCCGACGTACAGGGCCAGACCCTCTCCGACCTCGGGGAACTTGGCGTCACCGGAGTGATACGAAAGCCAGCCGACAAGACGGCTGTCCTGGCAGCCTATGGCAGAGCTGTCCAGCAGGATGGCAGGACATGAACGCTCCGGAGGGTTTTACGCCTGTCCAGCTTGACACCCTGAAGGAACTGATAAACATCGGCTTCGGCAAGGCTTCGGTTGCACTTTCAGGCATAGCAGACTGCAGGATCGTGCTACAGGTTCCGGATGTCCGGATACTGCCCCTGAATGAGATCCCCATGACCATCCACAAGGAAGCCAGTGCCTCGCAGACATGCTTTGCTGTGGAACAGACCTTCTCTGGCCGGTTTTCAGGAAGTGCCATCCTTATGATCCCTGGAAAGCATATTGCGTCCATCGCACATGGCTACCTGCAGGACCAGGCTGAACCGGGGGTGGTGGCTGACAGCCGTACCCTCAAGGATGAAACCGCCGCAGAAACAGGCAATATCGTGATGGAATCCTGTACAGGAACCCTGGCTGACCTGCTGGACTGCCGGATTTATTTCCGTCCCCCCCGGCTCGTGGACCCTGAAACAGGACCAGTCATGATGGCTGTCAGGATTGAGCAGGAAGGCTCTGCCGGTATTTTATGCAAGACAGCCTATGGATTCGGAAAAGATGAAGCCCCGGGCTTCCTGTTCATGGCCTTGTCTGGGGCTTCCATAGCCTGGCTACGGTACGCTCTGGATGACTACCTGGCAAGCCTTGCATGAATGAACTGCTGGCAGCCTTCCGGCAGGAATCGACCGAACTGCTTGAGGGCATGGAAACGGCGATCCTTGCCCTGGAGAACGGCGACAGCAAGGCCCTGGATGCCCTGTTCCGCCAGGTGCATACCCTCAAAGGCTCCGCGGGCATACTTGGCTTCGGACGGCTGGAACACTTTACCCATGAACTGGAGAACCGGCTGGGACTGATCCGGTCGGGAGCCGTGGTGCCCAACAACGAAACCTTCAATGCACTCCTTTCCTGCCGGGACCGCTGCATACGCATAGTGGCAAGTTCACAGGATCTGGCCCAAAAAGGCGATCTGCCAACAGCACACCCCTTACCGGATGACGAAGACAGCCTGTACCTATCGGCTCTGGATGGCACCCTGGGAGCAGTGGAAGGTTCGGTGGCAGGAATGGATGCCATGCATGGATCAGTATCTGGAGCGATGCAGATGCAATCCGGTACCGGCTACATCGAACTGAAACCCCGGACAAGCCGTGCAAGCGCACCCGGAGATGACGCTGGCGCCACACAAAGGATAACAGACAGGAAAACCGTCCGCATCATCGATACAAAGCTGGATTCCTTGGTCAATCTGGTAGGCGAGCTGGTTACCGTTCAGGCTCAGCTGACCCAGGTAGCTGCGGAACTGGGGGAGAGCCGCGTACTCGGGCTTGCGGAGCAGGTAAGACGTCTGGTCAGTGAACTGCGTGGCACCTCGATGGAGATGAGGATGGTTCCCGCAGGCTTGCTGTTCGGTCGTTTCAAACGGGTGGTACGTGATCTTGGCAGCGAACTGGGGAAGCAGATCGATTTCAGGGTCGAAGGGGCGGAAACCGAGTTGGACAAATCTCTAGTGGAATCCTTGTACGAGCCACTGCTGCACCTTGTCCGCAATGCCGTGGATCATGGCTTGGAGCCGCCGGAGCAAAGGGAGGCTTCAGGTAAACGCAGGAACGGCCGTATTACCCTCAGCGCCGCCCACACCGGAGCCTCGGTCACCATAGAGATCAGGGATGATGGCTCAGGCATAGATGACAAGGCGGTGAGAGAGCGTGCCATAGCCGCAGGCTTGCTGACACCGGATGCCAAGCTGAGCCCTGATGAACTACGTGCCCTTATCTTCGAACCAGGGTTTTCGACCGCCGGAAAAGTCTCGAGCCTGTCCGGTAGAGGCTTTGGCCTGGATGTAGTCAAAACCGCTGTCGAGCGCCTCGGCGGCGAATTGTATGTACTGAGTGACCCTGGGAAAGGCAGCACCTTCACCCTGGAGATACCCTTGACGATCGCCATCATAGACGGCTTTCTGGTTCGGCTCGGTGACCGGAGGTTCATCATTCCGTTGCTGTGCATAGCGGAATGCTTCGAACGCCCCCGCTCCGAGGCTCGGGAACGCCTGATCAACCGCAATGGTGAACTGGTACCGGTCATCGACCTCAGGAAGCATTTTACCCTCACCGGCACAACGAACACCGGGGGCCGTGAGGAAATAGTCATTGCAAATGTACTCGATGGCAAGATAGCTCTGGTCCTTGACCAGCTGCTCGGCGGTTACCAGACAGTCATCAAACCACTGGGCGAACTGGCACGATTCTGCCCTGGCGTCTCCGGCTCCGCCATCCTGGCAGACGGCCAGGTAGCCCTCATCCTGGACATGCCCAGCCTGGCACGAACCATCAGGGACCAGCATTGACCCAGATTCCTCTGACCCGATTCCCGGCAAGATGGGTTCACGACAAAAATCCCCAACCGGAGAACTGACCTGCCGGGATTGCCTCATCACATGCAAGTCATTATTGTGATCAGATGCCGGAATTCACCAGTTACTGCGCCTACTGCGCAAGCCTGCCACTTGGGGATTTACACAGGACCTACCATGATTCCGGATACGGATTCCCGATAACCGATGACCGCAGCTTGTTCTGCCGCCTGGTACTAGAAATCAACCAGGCAGGCCTGTCGTGGTCAACAATACTGAAAAAACAGGATAATTTCATCCGTGCCTACGATGGATTTGATATAGACACCGTGGCCGCCTATGGCGAAACGGACCGGCAACGCCTGCTGGCAGATGCCGGTATAATCCGCAACCGACTCAAGGTGAATGCTGCCATCGAGAACGCCAGGGCTCTCCAGGGCATACTCAGAAGCCATGGCAGCTTCCATCAGTGGCTGGCAGCCCATCATCCCCTGGACAAGCCTGGTTGGCTCAAGCTGTTCAGACAGCATTTCGTTTTCGTAGGCGGAGAGATAGTCGGGGAATTCCTGATGAGCACCGGTTGGTTGCCAGGCGCCCACGTCCCCGGCTGCCCCGCGGGGGACAGAGCCGCCGCTACCGGTGCACCCTGGGCAAAATCGGCGACAGGGCACGAGTCGGGGACAGAGCTCGAGCCCGAGGAGACAGAGCCCGGAATGGGGACAGAGCCTGTATGAAGAAATATGTGGTGCTTGCAGGAAACATCGGTGCCGGCAAATCAACCCTGGTCGGCCTGCTCGCGGACAAGCTCGGATTCAGACCATATTATGAGCCTGTCGCTGAAAACCCGTATCTTGAGGACTTCTACAGCGACATGGAACGCTGGGCCTTCCATTCCCAGGTCTTTTTCCTGACCCACAGAGTCAAGTCGCACCGTGCATTGATGGATGACCACTGGTCGGTCGTGCAGGACCGCTCCCTGTACGAGGATGCCAATGTCTTTGCCCGCAACCTGTACGAACGTGGCTCCATGAGCATCCGGGACTGGGCAACCTACACCGAACTGTACCACACCATGACAAGCATACTCCCGGCTCCAGATCTGGTTGTCTACCTCAGAGCATCTGTACCCACCCTCAAAAAACGCATTGCACGGCGCGGCCGTGATTTCGAAGCCGAAATAGCAGACGAATATCTGGAAAACCTCAATCAGCTGTACGAGGAATGGATAGACAGTTTTACCCTGGCTCCTGTCCTGGTGGTTCCCGGGGACAAGCTGGATTTCGTGGAGGAGTCACGGGATCTCAAAGCCATAATCCATACCATAAGCGAACGGCTCCAGGACAGGCAGGGCAGCCTGTTTCCGGTGGGGATGTAGTGTGGACGGGGAATCTGCTAGACTTGGAAGCCCCACGCGATGTCATGGATTGCCGGCAACGCGTACCTTACCGGCAGTAAACCGGCAAAGTCAGCTGAATATGGGATTCAATTGACAAACATACATACAACTCAGCCGGGCCGATGATATCCAGGCATCCTGTCCGAGTATGCCATAATCCTCCAAAAGGCCACTCTCGGGGATCCACAACAATCTGGGCTGCGACCGGATTCCCGTCGATATATTTACAGATTCGAATGAAGTCTTTGAAAGAGTGGATTATCCCGGAAAAGAACCGTTGTCCCCAGACATGCCCAGTCAAACCACATCTGGCATTGTAGGCCATGGCAAATACACTCATGATCCATTGCATGATCCTGGAAAGCGACTGTCCCGGTGCAGGTTTCATTATCAGGTGGTAATGGTTCCCCATTACTGTAAAATTCTCAATCCGGAATTTGTATTTCTTCCTGGCTCGCACAAGCACAGACAGGAAGAGATCTTTCATGACACTGCTATTGAGTATCATCTCCTTACGATTGGCGCGTGCATTGATATGATAGCAAGCGCCGTCCTTCAAAACTCTGGGTGTACGCATACAGTAAATAACGCACATCATGTCATTCCCGCATGCAGAATCCAGAAATTAGTTTATGCACTGGATGGATTCAATACAGGTTTCAGCTCCACATGGAGCTCTACGCAGAGCTCAGAGCTCTGTCCCCAAGAGTAGTCGAGGGAAGGAAGCCACTTCCCTTCCCTCCTGGACATCCGGAAGCACTACAGCAATCCCGGAGGGCACTTCATTGGCACCATCCACCTACATGCTGGCAGCTGCAGCCTCTTGATACTCATGCTCAAGGGTATCGACCAATTCCTGTACAGGGACAATCTTCTCCACCCGTGGTGCATTGGCGCCAGCAAAAGCAAAGCCTTTGTCCATCTTGCCGCGCTGGGCATTGAGAAGTGCAAGAGAGATACAGTATGGGGCCTTCTTGGGATCGCAGGTCACAATGCAGTGATAGGGGCAGGAATACGGAGTCTTCTTGCCTTCGGCGACAGCAGCCAGAAAATTGTTGTGCAGAGCCCGGCCGGGCATGCCAACAGGGCTGGAGATGATCTCGAGATCATCCTTGGCTGCGGAAACGTAACTCTCCTTGAAGACAGGGGAGGCGTCGCATTCATCGGTAGCCACAAACCGGGTGGCCATCTGCACGCCAGCTGCACCAAGTTCAATCATTGCCCGGATATCGGCTCCGGTATACACGCCGCCACCGGCTATCACCGGGATGGGGGTATCGCCATCGGCAAATGGCGCGATGGCATTGATCACCTCAGGTACGAGGGTTTCAAGGGTATACCGTGGATCTTCAAGCTGCTCGCGTTTGAAACCAAGATGGCCCCCGGCTCTGGGTCCTTCGACCACGAAGGCATCGGGCCGGTATCCGTACTTATCCAGCCAGCGCTTGGCTATCAGGGCGGCGGCCCGTCCTGAAGATACGATGGGCACAAGTCTGGTGCGGACACCTTCCTTGAGGAATTCAGGCAAGTTTACCGGCAAACCTGCCCCACAGAAGATCACATCTATCTTCTCATCTATGGCCGTCTTGACCAGGTCGGCAAAATTGGTCAGGGCCACCATGATGTTTACCCCGAGTATGCCCTTGGTCAACTCCCGGGCGTGGCGGATTTCTCGCCTCAAGGCCCGTACATTGGCTCCCACAAAGTCGGCAAAGCCGTCGGGCTCCATGAGGCCGATGCCTGCTGCTGCTATGACGCCTATGCCGCCAGCATTCGCCGTGGCTGATGCCAGATGGGACAGGGATATGCCTACACCCATTCCGCCCTGCACAATTGGTACTTTCGCAACGAGATCCCCGATGCGCAGGCTTTTCCAGCCGCTACTGTCCATGAATATGCTCCTTGAGGCCCTCTAGCGGGCAGAATTATCACCTTAACGTATTTTGACAAATTGTCACAGCCAAGGTTGCAAAATCACGCGATAAAAACAAAGCGCCTCCAGGATTTTGGTTGGCCAGATTTCATACTGCCCATAGTACCTTTAATTGATTAAACGCCATCCTGTGGTATGCATATCAACCAACCAAAATCATAGTGACACTGATCACACTCTGCCGAAGCACAAGACACAGTTATGCCCGCCAAAACCGAAGGAATTGGATAAAGCCGCAGGAACGGAAACCTGACGTGCCTCATTGGGTACATAGTCCAGATCACACTCCGGATCAGGATTTTCAAGGTTGATGGTCGGTGGCAGTACCCCATGATGCACTGACAGGATGGTTGCTGCCGCCTCAAGGGCTCCTGCGGCCCCAAGGGTGTGGCCTATCATCGATTTGATCGAACTTACCGGCGGATTGGCCCAGCCCTTGGCCCCGAAAACTCGTTTGATGGCCAGAGTCTCGGTCTTGTCATTTGCTCCGGTACTGGTTCCATGGGCATTGATGTAGGCAATACGATCCGGGGACAGAGCTGACCGGGCTATGGCAATCTCCATGGCTTTCGCAGCCCACAGCCCCTCGGGTTCGGGGATGGCGATGCTGAAGGCATCACAGGTGGAGCCATAGCCCAGAAGTTCGGCATAGATCCGTGCACCACGCTTGTGTGCGCCTTCGAAGGTCTCAAGCACAAGAACTGCCGCGCCTTCACCGATGACAAAACCGTCACGCTCACGGTCAAAAGGCCGGGAAGCCCTCTGAGGCTCGTCGTTGCGCCGGGACAGAACCCGCATGCAGGCATAGGAATCAACAACCAGTGGACTGATGGTTGCCTCTGTCCCTCCAGCCAGC
>JAVEXH010000235.1:0-5283 GCA_034004175.1 Spirochaetia bacterium | reverse complement strand
AAGGCTCTGGACTGGCAGTGACAGATGGCCACCGCCAAGGCATCTGCCGCATGATCCGGTTTCGGGATTTCGCTCAGGCCCAGGACTATACGTACAAAGGATTGCTCTTCGGCCTTGCCGGAACCACCGGAACCCGATGCGGCCCGCTTTATTTCCATGGGTCCGTATTCGCGCATGGATAGCCCTGCATCAAGGCAGACCAGGCGGATCACGCCACGGGCCTCGGCTACACCGAGGGCGCTGGTCACATTGCGCGAGAAGAACAGGGACTCCATGGCAACCTCGGCAGGTTCGTATTCCGCCATTACTGCTGTCAGGGCATCCCGGATCATCCCGAGACGCAGGGCAACATCAGTGCCGGCTTTGGTGGCTATGCAACCATGACCCCGATAAAAAAGACGGGCGCCGTCTGTTTCGACGACGCCCCATCCAACCGAAGCGAGTCCTGGATCCACGCCCAGAACCCGGATCCGTGCGGCCATTTATTCTTCGTCTTCCTCGGGAAGGTTGGCGTTGTGGTAGACGTTCTGTACATCGTCATTTTCCTCAAGCTTGTCGATAAGCTTGGAGATCTTGGCACCGGCATCCTTGTCCACATCGACAAAGGTTTCAGGAATCATGGAAACCTCTGCACCATCAGTCTCCAGACTGGCGGCATTGATGGCTTCCAGAACGGTCTCGAAGGATTCAGGCGCTGTATACACGACAATTTCACCGTCTTCATTGACAATGTCGTCGGCACCGGCCTCCAGAGCCAGCTCCATGACCTTGTCCTCGTCGCACTTCTCACCGTCAAGGGAGATTACACCCTTTCGGTTGAAGAGTCGGAGCACGGCATTGGAAGTGGCCAATGAGCCGCCGGCACGGGTCAGAAGGTTTCGCACTTCAGCCGCTGCCCGGTTCTTGTTGTCGGTGAGAACCTCGATAAGGATGGCTATACCCCCAGGGGCATAGGCCTCATAGATGAGTTCCTCATAGATAGCTGCACCAAGCTCGCCGGTGCCCTTCTTGATGGCCCTGTCTATATTGTCCTTGGGCATGTTGGCACCACGTGCCTTCAGAATTGCGGTTCTGAGCCTGGCGTTGGAGTCTGGATCACCACCACCCATACGAGCCGCAATTGATATTTCCTTGATAAGCTTGGTGAACATCTGCCCGCGCTTGGCATCGGCAGCACCCTTCTTGTGCTTGATGGTCGCCCATTTACTGTGGCCGGACATCTTGTCTCCTTGGCATTGCAGGATATGCGTAATAGATGGTCGCGGAATGCTGATCCCTGCAGACCTCACGAGTTCTGGAATCCCGCCACTTGGACAGCGGCCAGGCAGAACCACTCGGAGCGGAGCTAGGCGCTCGCGACCGTTCGCGTATTTTCACACAAACGATATCATGACGGGCAAGAATCTGTCAACGATACGGATAAAATAGGGGAAAACCGCCACAGGCGCAAAAAACGTCAACTCAAGGAAGCCACAAGGAAGGGGATTCAAGATCCCCGGTACCGGCTCGGCTATCCGTAATTACAGGAAAGGCAAACCGGTTCCGGGATAGCAAGGCTCGACTATCGCCGTGAAGGAACGGCAATTTTATTCTTCTTCACTCCATCCTGGATCAGGTCAATCGTAAGTCGCTCGTACCAAGTGAAATCGAAGGGTTTTTTGTTCCGTACGGTCTGCCTGACCGCATCGTTCAGGTCATCGTGACAAAGGTCGCAGATCTCATATTCCCTGATATGGAATATTGTCCGACCTGGGTGAAGTACCTTGATTTCATTCTTGCACACATCGCACTTGAAAAATTGCATACAGCCACTCCTCGGATGTTCCTGTCGATGACATCATTCTATAGCATCCAATTCCTCTTGTCGAGTAGAATAGCTTGATCGGGAAAACCAAGGAGCAACTGTGGATATCCATGCTTTCAATCTATCTGGCATACAGTATACCCCTGCGCAACCCTTCGTGATTGCCGAGATAGGTACATCCCATGCAGGTGACAAGACCAAAGGAGCGGAACTGATAGCAGCCGCGGCGGAAGCCGGTGCAGACTGTGTGAAATTCCAGCATGTAATCGCGGAAGAAATCATACATCCAGCAACCGGGCTTGTGCCTCTACCAGGTGGCTGCATCCCGCTGTATGAACGCTTCCTGGCATTGCAGACTTCGCCGGATTTCCTGTTTGGTATGATGGAAGAAGCTGAAAAACGCTCCGTCGTCTTCCTGTGCACGCCCTTTGGTTTGCAAAGTGCCAGGGATCTGCGCAGACTGGGTGTCAAGGTAATGAAAGTTGCCAGCCCTGAACTGAACCACCTGTCATTGCTGGCCGAGATGGCGTCTTATGGTTTGCCGACGATACTGTCAACCGGAGTTTCCCGCCTGGGCGATATAGAGACTGCAATAGATTTGTCCAGCCACCAATCCAGACGAGAACTGGCCCTGCTTCATTGCGTGACTGCCTATCCAGCCCCTGAAGAAGAATACAATCTACGAGTACTGCCCCTGCTCTCCGGAATTTTCGGCTGTGCAGTGGGTGTATCGGATCATTCCATGGATCCCGTGCTGGTGCCAGCCCTTACGGTAGCTATGGGCGGCAGCATCGTTGAAAAACACATCTGCCTGTCCCGCAGCGGTGATGGGCTTGATGATCCCATTGCCCTGCCACCTGAGGCCTTTGCCCGGATGGTCAAAGCCATCCGGGATGCAGCCCAGGAGGGATCATCCAGGACTCTGGCAACCATGGCCGATCGATATGGACCAACAAAAATCGAAGCAGTTATGGGAACCGGAATCAAGCGCTTGGCACCAAGCGAAGCCGCCAATTACGAACGTACAACACGATCAATCCATGCCAGCAGGCCTATCCTGAAGGGAGAAGCCTTTGGCCCCCACAACCTGGCCATCCTGCGGACAGAAAAAATCCTTCGTCCCGGCCTGCATCCATCCATGATGGCCGTACTGCTTGGCAGAATGGCTGCCAGGGATATTCCGGATGGTGAAGGCGTGGAATGGGCCGACCTTGGCGGTTTCACCCAAGGATGACGACGGTCTTGCCGTGGCCCCCCTCCTCCGGGCGGGCATACTGGAACTCGACCACTCCCGGGTAGCGGGAAAGTGTATCCCGGACACCCTGCTGGAGTACCCCTTCACCGGTGCCGTGAATGATGGAGAAACTCTGGAGTCCTTCCATGGTTGCCGCATCGAGCTGGCGTTCCAGGGTTGCCACTGCCTCCACCAGGCGGAAGCCACGTATATCAAGCACTATGCTGGCCCGGTTGGATCTACTGGAGGCGGGTTCCACTGAAACCGCCGGTGCTGCACTGGCCAGTTCCTGGGTAAGTTCCAGATCATCGGCACTCACCGTTACCCTCATGGCATCAGTCTCGACCACCCACTTGCCGCCTTTGGCCGCCCGCAACACCCTGCCACGCCGTCGACCGGGCAATATGACAACCGGGCTACCCTCGCCTATCAAGGCTGTCTCCCGACTGCCGGTCTTCAGTTCCCGGACCTGGGCTTTGAGCTCCCTCTCGGCACTGTTTACCTTGGCATCCATGGCAGACAGGAACTCCTTGACCTCCAGGGTCTTTTCACGGGTAAGCTCCCCCTCTTTCAGCTGCCTGACCATGTTTTCAAGGGTCTTGCGGCTCTCGGCAAGCAGGGCTTTAAGTTCAGAGACGCCATGGGAACGCAACTCAAGCTCTTTTTGACGCAGTTTTATTTCTTTCAGGTCTGCCTTGCGCTGTTCTTCCATTGCGTCCCGCAGGCGGCGTTTTTCTTCTATCCGGATCGAATCCAGCTCACGATGCTTTTCGGACAGTCCGCGGATCAAGGCAGATATATCCGTACGCTCGTCACGCAGATACCGGCTGGCTCCATCAACCACCTCTTTGCCAAGGCCGTTCCTGGCGGCTATGTCCAGGGCACGGCTCTCCCCGGGGACTCCCATCATGATCCGGTAGGTCGGGGAGAGGGTATCTTTGTCAAAATCGACGGAGGCATTGAGGACGCCAGGTTTAGTGTAGCCAAAATTCTTGAGGATACCGTGATGGGTAGTTACCAGGGTCAAGGCTCCCCGTTCTATGAACAGGTCCAGAAGGGCCATGGCTATGGCACAACCCTCTTCGGGATCAGTGCCACTTCCCAGTTCATCCAGAAGCACCAGACTGCGGGCGCTTGCTCCTTCGGTTATGGCCGCAATGGCACGCATGTGCCCGGAGAAGGTGGACAGGGACTGGTCTATGGATTGCTCATCGCCTATGTCTGCCCATACACCATCAAAGACCTGAAGGCCGGTACCGGGATCTGCAGGGAGAGCCAGACCGAACTGGTTCATCAGCGCAAAAAGTCCGGCTGTCTTCAGGGACACCGTCTTGCCACCGGTGTTCGGTCCAGTGATTATCAGGGTGCGGGCATCCACCGGCATCCGGAGGTCTATCGGCACAGCCTTGGAGCCGAGGATGGGATGCCGCGCGCCGATCAGTTCCAGTCCAGCTTCCCTGATTTCTGCAAAGCTGCCATTGTTGTGCCGGGAGTACCGTGCTCTGGCATAGAGTTCATCCATCTGCGCACATGAAGACCTGGCAGAAACCAGCGCTTCATGATGATTGAAAAGCTTTGCTGTTGTTTCCCGGAGCACCCGCATCAATTCCCTCTGGTACCGGGCTTCTTCTTCTACCAGCTGATTGTTCTTCTGAACCAATGCTTCAGGTTCTATGAATACCGTCTGCCCGGTGGATGAGACTTCGTGCACTATGCCCCGTATCCTGGCCTTGGCCCCGGCCTTTACCGCCAGCACAGTGCGCCCGTCGCGCTGGGTGGGTACATCGCTTTGCAGGAGGCTCCTGGCATTGTCATCCTGGTAAAATGAGGCTGTGGTCCGTTCTATATCCTGGTTTATCTTCTGGATCTTGATGCGGATGTCACGCAATTCAGGCAGATCCTTTACCTCCCCGTCCTTGCCGACAATACGGAAGGCAATGGCCGGCACGGCCGCCACGTCCGGGGCAAGGGCCCAGTCGGCCGCAAAGCCTTCGTGTTGAACCGCCTTCATCCAGCGTCGCAGAGCTTCGTATGCCTCGGCCCACATGCCTATGGCCCATAACTCCTCTGCAGTCAGGCAGGTACCTTGTTTGGCTATGACCCGGATCGGATCGTTGATGGATACGAAACTGGCGTACAGGGAGGCCTGGGATTCAGAAAGGAGACTGCGGACAGCGGACACTTTGGCCTTGAGTTCAACCACAGCCTCTGCATCGACAAGAGGCAGGCCTGCAAGCACAGTCTC
>JAVEXH010000234.1:0-5290 GCA_034004175.1 Spirochaetia bacterium | reverse complement strand
CCAGATGTGCATCCGCCTTTCCCAGTTCGAGTCTTACCTGGACTTCCTGAATAATTATTACCAGTTCAGTGTAGACTTCCTGACCCTCGGGCGTATAAAGAAGCTGGTCGGGCTTACCAAGTATTTCTCGTTCACGGCCTTTACAGAGAATAGTTCACAGCTGAATACCCGCTATTTTGCAGAAATAGTAGCCCAGATCCGCAAGGGCAGCGACCCGCTCTCCACCGGCATCATCAACGAAGGGCTCCTGCAACTGGACAAGACCAGCAGGAAGATCTTCCAGGCCCTCAAGGATCTCGGCAATCTGCACCGCGAGCGCTACAAGCTGGAACTGCGCCGCATGGCCATTGATGGCCTGAAGTTTGACCGTGACCACGTCATAACCCATCAGGACGATGTCATCCGCAAGATACGGCAGAAATTCGTCGAAGCTGCCGGTGACAAACCCTTCTACCCGGAACTGGTAGCCGAAATCCTCAAAGAGGACTATTCGTCCGATGGTCCGTCCCTGCGGGATGAAGCTCTCAAAAAGCTCCAGGTAACCGACAACAAGGGGGGTGGAAAGGCTACGGAGTTCAACTACAAGACAAGCATACTCGAGGGTGCCCGCACGATCATCGGTGTCGGCTTCCAGCTTGATGATTCCATCCAGAAGCTGAACGAGAACCAGAGTATCCTTGACTCCCAGGACAAATCCCTGTTCACAAACATCAGGCGGCTACTGAGGGAAATGCTGGGCAAGAGCCCCGAAGACATCATCCATGAGGTTGACTATATGGATCCGGTCAGCAGTGAACGGAAAAACGAGGCCATCAATTTCGGAAGCTTTGCCACCGAGGTTTCCAGGAAGGCGCAGACCCTCATTGCCATGACTTCACGGACCTCCACTGCATACAAACGCCTGGAAGGCGCCAGCGAGGAGCAAATCTACAAATTCCTTGAAAAAAGCATAGAAGAACTGCAGAGCTTCCACCGCAAGCTCACTGCCCTGGACGAATTTTTCCGGGCTACCATTACGGAACCAGAAGTTAAAAACAAGGTCAGAACCATAAAAACCGAGCTTGGTTCCATCAAGAACACCATAATCAAGGCCAACCAGAAACGATACGAGTACATTGCCATCAAGGATGAACAGGAACAGATGAAACGTCTCGGCATCAAGGAGTCCTGATCCAGACCTGCGGCTCCTGCCCGCAGCGGTCCAGATCTACGCTTGACCCTCCGGACGGATCGAGACCAAGGAGATTATATTGAAACGATTCATGATGCTGTGCGCCGTGGTAGCGCTTGCTTTTTCCCCAGTAAACGCTGACCAGCCAGAGACCCAAGCCACCCTGGTGGTGGGTATGGGACCGTACCGGGTGGAGCTGAATCCATACAAATCCATCTATGCCCACGAGATGCAAATATTCACCGCACTCTATGAAGGCCTTTTCTCTTACGATCCGCGGACCCTTGACCCGGTGCGGGCTCTTGCAGAAACCTTCGAGAAATCCCCGGATGGCAAGACCTGGACCTTCAGGCTCAGGGATGACGCATTCTGGTCAGATGGTTCGCCAGTCACCGCAGCGGATTTCGTGGAATCCTGGCGCTACCTTCTGTCCCCGTCCACCGCAGCCGAGTACGCGGTATTCCTTGACATAATCAAGGGCGCCCAGGATTACCGGACCGGCAAGAACAAGCGGGCAGATTCGGTAGCTGTCAGGGCCCTGGACAACAGGACACTCCAGGTAGAACTCGTAGCACCTGCGGCCTATTTCACCAGACTCCTGTGCCATAGTGCCTTCGTACCGGTGCACTGGTCCATGAGGGGTATCCGTGACTGGACCGCAGACAAGGTCGTTGGCAACGGACCGTACCGCATACTGTCCATGGACAGCAATGAGATGGTCCTCGAGGCTGAGCCCCGTTACTGGGACGCCGCTTCGGTGAAGTCGCCCAGACTCAGGATACTCTTCCTGGACAACGAAGACGAGGCAACTGCACGCTACAATGGTGGAGAAATTCACTGGCTCATGGATATGGCAGACACCGAATCGCTGGTAATACCGGATGCCATGCAGTTTTCTCCTATGTTCGGTACCAGTTATTACTTCTGGAATGCCTCCGCAAAACCCTGGAATGATGCCAGGGTAAGGCGCGCCCTGGCCCTCATGGTCCCCTGGGATAAAATCAGGACCGAAGAAAGCTATTTTTCTCCTACAAGTGTCCTCATCCTGCCCTTTGCCGGCTATGAATCGCCCAAAGGCATCAGCGAAAGAAATGAAGAAGAAGCCCGCAGACTTCTGGCTGCTGCCCGATTCAAGGACGGCAAAGGATTGCCGCCGGTCCGCTTCGTCGTTCCGGAAGGAGAATTGCACCAGGCCAATGCAACCATCCTCGCAGAAGCCTGGGCTCCACTGGGAATCACGATTGAAGTTACTACAGTACCGGCAGGGGACTTCACCAGGGACAGCAGACAGGATGATTTCAGCCTGTCCTTCACCGGCTGGATAGGTGACTTTGCAGACCCTGCAGCCTTCCTGCTCATGTGGGTAAGCGATTCCGGCCTCAACGAGGCAAAGTACAGGAGCCGGGAGTACGACAGACTCATAGCAAGGTCCATGAACGAAGAAGGAGCCACCCGGCTTGCCACCCTTGCCGAGGCCGAAGGCAAACTCCTGGGAGATGCAGCGGTCATGCCCCTGTACCACTCGCTGTCCTTCAATGTCATCGATCTGGATGTGATACAGGGCTGGCACGTGAATCCCCTGGACATGCATCCCTTCAAAACCATATTCGTTGGCACTCCCAAGGCCAATCCGCTCATAGTCAGGGCGGCCTGGCGATGATGAAACCAATCCGGCGTTTCTTCGGCTTCGCCTTGTACCTGTTCATAGGCCTGCCGCTGCTGCTTGGCAGCATGACCATGCTCTCCGTCAGGCCCTGGCTTGCCGAACCTGCGGCCTACAAGGCTTTGGTGGAGGATCAGCGCTTCACCGCCGTACTGGAGGCACCGCAATTGCCAGAACACATGCCGCCGACACTGGACCTTGGCGGCTACCGCTATGATGGCCCTGCGGCGGCGGCAGCCTTCCAGGCAGCCATTCCCGCTTCAGCCCTGGTCCAGACAGCCTCGCGTTCGGTTGACACAGTCTTTTCGGCCATTGACAGCGGAGCCTCCGGGTTCATGCTGGATCTGCAACCCCTGCGGGAGGCCTTGATCGCCGGCTCCGGTCCTTTTGCAGCCACCTATCTGGCCGAGGCCGGCGGGGCTCCGGCAGCCATTCCTGACCAGCAGGCAGGCAGGAAACTTGTACCGGCCACCGGCCGGCAGGCCCTGCCCTCTTCCGGCCAGGTGCCCAGCGGGCAGGCATCCACAGGACAATGGCCCACGCTTACGGAGTCAAACCTGGCTAACGCACTGAAAGCCATGGCCACTGATCTGCCGCCGACGCTGGCTGTAGACGACCCGAGCCTCGGGGTTGCCGGCCAGAGAACAGCCAACCTGGCCACCATGAGGCAGGAGTTCAGCAGCGCCGGCATCTGGCTGGCCTTGGCTGCCGCCGGACTTACCGTGGCAGGGGTCTTCATTGCCGAAGAAAACTGGAAGAAACGCCTGAAGCTGCTGGGTTCCCGCATCCTAGGACCCGGGATACCGATTCTGGTCATTGGTTTGGTTCCGCATCTGATCAATCCTGCCGGACTCATCCGCATGGCCGGTGCCGCTTCCATGAACCAGTTCCCTGCCTTGCTGGAGTACATCAAATTTGCGGCCACCAGCCTTACCGGTGGTTTCATGGTGGTCGGGCTGGCGGCAGTAGGCCTCGGTACCGTGCTGGTATCTACCACCTACCTGATCCCTCCCGGAGACGATGACGAACTGGAGGAACTGCCGTGAGTGGGCAGGAAGACTCCTTCCTGCGTAGCCTCGGCTTCCCGAGCATACAGGTTCACCATTCCTTTGACCATTTTGACTTCACCCGCCCAGGCAGGCGCATCCTGGTCATAGGCCCCATGGGGTCAGGAAAGACCGAGTTCAGTGCCCGCATCTGGCGCGATTCGCGGATTGCCCTGCGCAAGGGAACTACGGTGGCAGCCAGGACCAGCACCGACGGCGCTGACCGGCGGGTGGTGCATTTCGTGCGCTCGGGCCTGGACCGCACCCGGTTTCCTGACTATCCCCAGGATGCTCTGGCCTACCGGGGCGGTTATGAACGCTGCGGAGACGACATCTCCAGCGCCAGGGATTCTTTTGAACTGGAATCAGTGATGGCCTGCAGGCCCGACGCCGGTACCTGGATCATAGACGAGGCTGCCTTCTATGATGAACGCATAGCCTACCTCATCCGCAATGAATCGGACCTGCGGGGTCTGCAATTCGTGCTTCCGACCCTGGTGCTCAACTTCCGCAAGGAAATCTTCAACCATACAGCCAGGCTGCTCCTGGAAAACGCCACCGACGTGTTCCCCCTCACCGCCTACTGCGAGCATGATGACTGCATTGATGATTCCCTGTTCACCTACCGCTACTACCTGTCGGACGGCATCGAATGCCCGGCCTTGTATTTTGACCCCCTGATCATCATTGGTGGTGACAGTACCAAGATGGATCCCAGGGAACCCAACTACTGTACCCGGTGTGATGAACACCATTACCTGCCAGGCAAGGAATATACCTTCTTCACCCTCAAGCCTCTGGGTGAAGCCGCCTCCCGGGGAGACCTGAAGCCCCTGAGTGCCGAACTGTCAGCCATAGCCGGCGATCCCCAGAGGTCCAGGCTGTATGCCAGCCTCAAGCGACTGCACCTGGATGGGCCTGATCCCCGGCCACAGAACATGGATGGCCTGCGGGTCCCCTGCATAGCAGAGAAGGCTCTGTGCTATCTGTATGCGGAACAGAACCTGCTGTCTGCAGACCAGTTGAAACGCATTGTCACCGAACTGGGACTGGACCGGGAGTATCTGGGCAAAAGGCTGGCCGACAACCGGCGTCCCTTGGATCTGTAAACAGCCCATGGACCGTAAAACCGTGCTTGGCCCCTACAGCATTCTCATCATGGTCATTTTTGCCCTGGCAGTTCTTGTCGAAGCCGGGTTCCCGGCCGCAGACGTTGGACACCTGACCTGGCCCCTGGCGGTACTCAATGCCCTGTTCATGATTCTTGCCCTGCTTCCTGTCAGAGGCTACGTCCTCAAGATTTCAATAGTATGCCTTGCCATGGCTGCAGGCATAGCCTTGTTCTGGAAGGTACCTGCCTTGGCTCTGGCAGAAGCATTCAATAAAAGTTCAGGCATAAATGCCATCAAC
>JAVEXH010000233.1:0-5295 GCA_034004175.1 Spirochaetia bacterium | reverse complement strand
ACCGGCGGCTGCAATGTTCAGCAGCTTGCGGGCTACGAAGTAGATGTAGCCGAAGGCGGTGGCAAAGATCAGGGCATACATGAGGGCCATGGATGAATCGGTATCGTTGAAGGCCTGGCCAAGGGAAATCTCCGCCATTGCCTGCCCGACGCTGGTGATGGATTCGCCGTCTACGGCGTTCATCCAGGTGGTCATGGGGAAGAAGAACAGCGCGATCACGATCACGGCGCCGATCGGGATGAGGAAGTCGAAAGGCTTGGCGTTGGTGGTATGAACCTTTGATTCTACCTGGCTTACTACCACACCATATCTTTCCTCGTCGTAGAGTCCAAGATCCTTCATGGCTCGTGATTCAGAACGGGCCATGGGACCGAAATCTTTGTGGGTGATGGTGATGAAGAGCACCATGAACACCGCGAAGATGGCATAAAGATTGAAGGGAATGGATTTCAGGAAGAAGGTGAACTCGCCTACGCCAAGGCTCTGCCATTCGGGCATTTCCTTGTAGGTGCCGATCACGAAGGCTACCCAGCCGGAAATCGGAGCCAGGACGGCGACCGGGGCTGCTGTCGAGTCGATTATGTAGGCCAGCTTGGCACGTGAGATCTTCTTGGCATCCATGAGGGGGCGCATCGTGGTTCCGATGGTCAGGGAGTTGAAGTAGTCATCAAAGAAGATGAGGAGGCCGAAGACCCAGGTGAAAATCAATGCACCGGTCCTTGACTTGATCTTCTTGCCTGCCCAGTCACCCAGCGAGTAGGCGGCACCTGACTTGGCAAGCAAACCGACCATGAGACCCAGCAGGATGGTGAACAGCATGATGCGGATGTTCCAGCCATCGGCCAGGGTATCGGCGATCAGGTCAGACAACCGGATCAGGGCATAGTAGGGGTTGCCGCCCATGGCGATGAGTGTGCCTGACAGGATGCCCAGGAACAGCGAGACGACGACGTCCTTGGTTACAACCGCGAGTACGATTGTAAGCAAAGGCGGGATGATGGAAAGTAGTCCAAAATGTTCCATAATCAGATGCCTCCTTGGAGATGAGCCAATAATTGCCCTTCACCTTGCACCATAATCGTCAAAAAAGCAATATTTTTTTGTATAGATGCCCATACAGAGGCAGTATGGAAACAGTTGGTGGCGTCAGAGCTTCAGTTGTGGGATCCTGGCTGATGACCGGCAGAGTATCTCGATCATGCCATTCTGGTCTTGTCGGGTGCCTGCGTCCTCCGGAGTGCACGGGTAGGAACGTGATACCTGGGGATGGTCAGGACAGGCTTTTCCTGCCTTCCCGTCTATCAGGTCCAGTATCAAGCTGGCAACGGCTACGCCCATCTTCTCATGAGGTTGTGGTATGTCGACGAAGGGCGATTCCAGCCACCGTGACGAGGAGCCAAAGCGGACTATCAGCGGTATTGGTGGCTTGCCCGGATAGCTGCCTGGCCTGGTTCCCGGCAGGTCCTCTGGACGATTGAGAAGCCAGTGCAGTTTTTCGGCCAGGCCGGCAGTGGTTACAAACCAGGCGTCCGGGTCACTTCCTGAATCAACCAGGCCATGCACTGCATCTGCCAGATCGGTGGAATCTGGATCCAGGTGGCCAAGGAATATGATTTCGGTTTGCAATCCTGCAGCCTTCATGACGTCTTCATACGCCTGGATCCTGGCCCGCACCGACGATGCTGCCAGGTCAAAGCTGACACAGACTATGTGCAGCCGGTATCCAGGGGTTCCCCGGGAAGCTTCCGGGGTTCCCCGGGAAGCGCCAGGTTTTCCTCTGGCGTCATTGGACTGCTCCAGTTTTGCAAGCAACCCTTCCAGCGCGGCACGGGTCATGCCGTAGTCGTCCTGTACCACCCGGTGTGTCGAGAGGCCGGGGATGGTCCTGTCTACCACCACCAGGGGGTAATCAAGGTCCAGGAGCGGGTACAGGTGGCTGCTGTCGTAAGGAGCCTGGCCGTTGAACGGCATGGTAGGCACCAGGATGATGCCGTCGGCGCCCTGCCAGACGGTCTTGTCCACGAGGGCCTGTTCACGCCTGGCATCGAAGCGGCTGGTTGAGATGGTAAGGGAATAGTCCCTTTCGTACAGGACAGACTCGATGCCTCTGACCAGGTTGCTCATGAAAGGTTCGAATACATCCGGGAAGATGGCGCCGATTACGGCACTCTTGCCGCTGGTCAAGGCCTGCGCGAAATAGTTGGGCCTGAAATCCGCTTCGGCGACCCGGGCTCGTATAAGGTTCTGGGTACTCCGGCTGATGCGGTATTCGTCGCCACGTCCTTGCAGCACCAGTGACACCGTGGTGCGTGACAGTCCGAGCTGGCTGGCAATGTCTTGCATGGTTTTTGCCATTCTGGGAGTGACGATATCCCTTGTCAGGGCAATATTCAAGTGCTAACATGGGTTAGCATGGGATGTCTTGGTTTGACATGAGCCTGTGACTGATGGGGCTATGATTCCGGTTTGTGGTCCATCTGGCCACCCAAAGGAGCAGACAGTGAAGCGGAGCTACATTAACAGCATCATCGCAGAGGCAGATTCCTTCTTCAAAGCGAATGGTTTTTACCTGCCGGTCTGGGGGCACTGGGGACTGCAGGATTGGAAGGCCAATGCCGGAGCCTGTGACGAAATCTTCAACTGCAACCTGGGCTGGGACATAACAGATTTCAGCTCGGGTGATTTCATGCGCCGCGGTCTGGTGCTTTTTACCCTGCGCAACGGTGATCCGTCCGGTTCCGGCAAGAATTATGCCGAGAAGATCATGATGGTCAGGGAGGACCAGGAGACGCCTTTCCACTTCCACTGGCACAAGATGGAAGACATCATAAACCGCGGCGGCGGCACCCTGGCTTTTGAACTGTACCAGGCTGACGAGAACGAGGGTTTCAGGGATGAGCCTTTTACGATACAGATCGATGGTGTAACCACACCGGTAAAACCCGGGGAGCCGCTGTATATTGCACCGGGGCAGAGTCTCTGCCTTGAGCGCGGCTTGTATCACCGCTTTTATGCCAAGGCAGGCACCGGGCCGGTGCTGTGCGGGGAGGTGAGTATGGTCAATGACGACCATGCTGACAACCGCTTCAAGGAACCCATCGGCAGGTTTCCCGGAATCGAAGAAGACGAGCCGCCGGTGCGGCTGATGGTAGGCGATTACCGGAACCTGCTGGGCGGTTCCCCGGGTTCTGTCGGTGACCTTCGCGGTTCCCTGGGCACGTCAGGAAATCCGAAGTGAAGATTTCTGCAGCGGGGTGCTGCCTCATAGACTATGTATACGCCAAGGTTTCATACGACAAGCCTGGATTCCAGCGTTATCTGAGCAGGAAGCCGGGAGACGGCGGCATCATCCAGGGTGGCCTGGTCTTCACCGAGGATCTTTCGGCCCGTTTCGGCATGGAACTGCAGGACATCCTGAAGGAGATACTCGGCTCGGCCGAGCCTGATACGGTTAACCTTGGCGGTCCGGCTGTCATTTCGCTGATCAATGCTGCCCAGCTCCTGCATGGCAGGGATGTTACGTGCCGTTTCCATGCCTGTGTCGGCAACGACCCGACGGGTCAGCTTATCCGCGGCTTCCTTGACTCAGCTCCGCTGGAATCTGTGGTGATGGCCGATGCACTGGCCCCGTCGCCGACTACCATAGTGTTGGCCGATCCATCCTGCCACGGCGGCAACGGGGAGCGCAGCTTCCTGAACACCATAGGTGCGGCAGGCAGGATGCTGCCTGGAGATCTGCCGCAGGACTTCTTCCAGTCAGACATTGTCATGTTCGGTGGTACGGCCCTTACACCGGCCCTCCATGACGGGCTGGCTTCCCTGCTCGGCCGTGCGAAGTCCGCGGGAGCCATAACAGTGGTCGGCACGGTGTACGACTTCAGGAGCCAGAAACGCGATCCGGAGGCTCCCTGGCCTCTTGGTGTGCCCGATGCCTGCAAAAACATAGACCTCCTGGTGACCGATGCGGTTGAGGCCTTGCGCCTGAGTGGAGCCGCCGACCTTGCCTCGGCTGCGCGCAACTTCATGAGCCGCGGGGTAGGTGCCTTGGTCATAACCAATGGTGAACAGGACCTGCTGGCCTGGTCGGGGGGTCGGGTTTTCTCTCCTCTAAAGCTCGGTTCCTATCCAGTGAGCGCTATGGTGCGATCAATCCTGAAGAAGGAGCCTTCACGCCTTGCGGATACCACCGGTTGCGGCGACAATTTCCTTGGGGGCCTTATCGCATCCCTGGCCATGCAGCTTGGCGGAGGCAGTGCCTCCCTCGAAGAAGCGCTGTCTTGGGCTGCGGCCTCAGGTGGGTTCTCGTGCTTCTATGCTGGAGGCTTGTACAGGGAAGCCCTGGCAGGCGAGAAGCTGCAGAAGATCCAACCTCTGGCCGAGGCGTACCAGGCCGGGCTTGGTGAGTCGAAAGGTGGAGAGTCGTGAGAAAACTTGTGCAATGGGGAGCAGGCAACATAGGAAGGTCCTTCGTAGGCCAGATTTTTGCCAGGAATGGCTGGGAAGTAACCTTCGTGGACGTGGATGCCAAGCTGATCCAGGCACTTGCAGACAGCGGGTCCTACCGGGTCATAGCGGTCTCGGGTGACAAGTCCGAGACCCTTGAGGTCAAGGGAATCAAGGCCATCCATGCCAGTGATGAAGAAAAAGTTGCCCAGGCCGTGGCAGAAGCAGACTGCATATCCTTTTCGGTGGGCAAGAACATACTTCCGAAGGTGGTTCCCCACGTTGCCCGTCTCATTGCCGGACGGTACCGCCTCTACCCGGACAGGCCGGTTGACATCCTCATCTCCGAGAATGTCCAGGATGGGGCCGCACTCTTCCGCGAGTTGCTGACCCAGGGTTTGCCGCCGGAATTTCCATTGAAAATGTATATCGGTCTTGTGGAGACCAGCCTGGGAAAGATGGTACCCATACAGAGTGGAACCGATCCGCTTACCATGTACGCAGAGCCGTACAATACCCTTATTGTAGACAGAATCGGTTTCATAGGCCGGATACCGGAGTTCCCGGAGATAGAAGCGGTGTCACCCATAGAAGCCTGGGTTGCCAAGAAGCTGTACATACACAACCTTGGGCATGCTGCCACAGCCTACCTTGGTTACAAGCACAATCCCAGGGCCACCTATATCTGGCAGGCTCTTGAGATACCGGCGGTGGCCAGTGAGGTACGGCTTGCCATGATACAGGCCGGGGCCGTTCTCCGGGTGGAATTTCCGGGAGTGTTCAGCGTAGCCGACATACAGGATCATATCGACGAATTGCTGCACCGCTTCTCCAACCGTGCCCTTGGCGATA
>JAVEXH010000232.1:0-5299 GCA_034004175.1 Spirochaetia bacterium | reverse complement strand
GGAGAACACCATGGCATGGGTAACTTTGCCATTCTGTCTGAAAGGATAGTAGGAAGACTGCACGTGCCTGCATTCGTCTCCCAGTTTCAGACGATGTATGACATGGACATCGGTACCGGCGAAGCATGACTCCAGTGATGGCCTGATGGTACTGTTGAACATGGAGGAGCCCCAGATGTCTACCAGCCTGCGGCCTACAACCGCTGCGTTGGCTATACCCATCACCCTGCAGTAGGTTTCATTGGCAAAATCATAGATAAAGTCTCTGGATACCAGGGTGATGAAATCCCTGGATGCATCAATAATTGACTTATGTAATTCTATCATTGAGAATTGTCATTCCCCTCTCATTCAGGGTTGGTACACATCAATTCATCCATACGCCGTAACCGCCTGGCCAGGTCCCTGGCCAGGTTCATCACCAGCATGGCAAACAGCGCCGGATTGCTTTTATACAAAGCATGAAGCGATTTGTTTGAAATCATGGCAAGCTTGGTCGGCTTCAGGGCAACTATGCTCGCAACCGCCGGCATCACATCCAGCAACTCTACTTCGCCGAAGGTTTCTCCCTCCCCAAGATCAACCAGCGTACGGTCGCGCTTGGTTACCCTCACCAGCCCATCAAGCACAAAGTGGAGCCTGCCATTGGTCTCACCTTCCTTCAGCACAAACTCGCCAGGTTGCCAGGTGCCAAGCTCCAGATATGGCCGTACCAGATCGATCTCCTCATGCTGAAGGCCGCCAAACAGTGAATAGCGCTGTAATTCGGCTACATCTACCATTTTGAACCTCCTGCACAAAGAAACCGGCCTGATCTACACTGACTGGTTCAGCGTTTTCCTTGATCGTAAATCTCGCCTGCCGCCTTGGGTCCTACCGTCTTGCCGGCAAAAACCACCAAGGCGATTATGGTCAGAATATATGGCAGGATATAAAAGGCTTCCAGTGGGAGACTGGCCAGGCCCGGAATATCCTTGGCATAGAAGGACAGCACCTGGGAAAACCCGAAGAACAGACCAGCACCCAGCACGCCCCAAGGGCTCCACTTGCCGAAGATCAGGGATGCCAGGGCAATGAAGCCGGTTCCATGGATGGACATGATGGTGTACTGGATATCCTGGGTCAGCACCATGGTAGCCCCTGCAAGGCCGGCCAGGGCACCGGAAAGCAATACCCCCAGATAACGCATCAGGTACACATTGATGCCCATGGATGCTGCCGCCTGGGGATGCTCGCCGCAGGCCCGCAGACGAAGTCCGAAGGGCGTCTTGAAAACTACAAACCAGGTAAGCACAACCAGGGCCATGGCCACATAGAAAGTCGGATATATTTCCCTGAACAAGATAGGTCCTATCAAGGGTATCTTCTCCAGCAGAGGCACGGTCATCTTGCGGAGCCCTGAAGAAAAGGCTCTGGTCCGCTGCTGCTGGAACAGGATCTGGCAGAGGTATACCGTCAGCCCGCCAGCCAGGATATTCAACGCGGTGCCTGAAATGACCTGGTCGGCCTTCAGGTGCACGCTTGCAAAAGCATGCAAGAGCGAAAATACCATGCCAGCCGTGATGCCTACGAGGAGGCCTATCCAGGGAGCCAGGGGTGTCAGAGGTTCCAGAATCACCGTTACCGAGGCACCGGCAAAGGCGCCTACCATCATTATGCCTTCTAGGGCTATGTTCACGATGCCCGAGCGCTCGCTGAACAGGCCACCGAGGGCAGCGATGATGATGGGAGCAGCAAACATGAGAGCTATGGGAAACATTTCAAGAATCAGGCTGAAACTCATTTGCTTGCCCCTCCTGCCTTGGCTTTGCGCTGAATGAAACCAAGCCGGCCAGCCTGAAGCAGCCGCTCTATGCCGAATTTCATGGCCACGAACATCACAATCGCAGCCTGGATGATACCGCCGATTTCACGGGGTATGCCCTGGGACTGCATCAGGGGCCCTGCAGCCTTCAGCATGCCGAACAGCAGGCCAGCCAGAAGTATACCCGGCGCCTGGTTCATGCCTACGAGGGCCACGGCGATGCCGTCAAAGCCATACCCTTCGGCCGCCGGGAGCGCCCGGCCAAAGCTGAAGGTGCCGGTGGTTATTATGGCCCCCGCCAGGCCTGCGAAGGCACCTGCTATCACCATGGACATGACCGTGTTGCGGTCCACCTTCATGCCTGCGTAGCGGGCGGCATCCTTGTTGAAGCCCACAGCCCTGAGGCTGTAGCCAAAGGTTGTCTTCTCGATGATGAACCAGAACAGTACCACCGCCAGGATGGCAGGCACAAAGCCCCAGTTGAGCCGGGAACCATTGGTCAAAGCTTCCAGCCTGGGATCCTTCAGCAGTGCGCTCAACGGAAAACCCGCCGTTTTCACCCTGTCCACAGAACCAAAAACATTCAGGATTGTCCAGTTGTTGAAGTGGAGTGCCGTGTAATTGAGCATGATCGTAACCACCACTTCATGCACGTTGTATCTGGCCTTGAGGTAACCCGGTATCGCACCCCAGACTGCACCAGCAGCCATTCCTGCGATCAGCACCAGGGGCATATGGATGATCCACGGAGCCTTGATCGTAAGGGCTACCGTAGTAGCTGCCAGAGCACCGACCATCAATTGGCCCTCTGCCCCGATATTGAAGAGACCAGTCCGGAAGGCAAAACCCACGCTCAGTCCGGTCAGGACTATGGGCATGGACTGTACCACCAGTTCTCCTATCAGCCGTGGATTGAACCCGCCACGCAACAGGTTCACGCCTGTCACACCCTGGAACATGGCATTGAACATCAGCAGCGGACTCTTGCCCGTGATCAGCACCACGATGGCACCCACCACAAAACCCAGGAAGACAGCAAACAAGGGTATCAGCAGCTTGTCCCGGTTTTTCCCTTTGGCTTGATCAGTCTTGGTTGTACTCATATGGCTTTCCTCAAGGATCCGGACATCATCAGCCCCAGTTCATTTTCATCGGTCTTGTCGGCATCCACTACGCCCACTATCTCTCCTCCATGGATGACCGCTATCCGGTCGGATACGTCCAGTATCTCGTCAAGTTCAAGGGATGCCAGCAGTATCGCCTTGCCCTTGTCCCGTTCGGCAACGATGCGCTTGTGTATGTACTCTATGGCGCCGACATCAAGACCACGGGTAGGCTGGGCAACGACAAAGGCTTCCGGCGATCGGTCGATTTCCCTGGCCAGGATGGCTTTCTGCTGGTTGCCGCCGGACATGGACCGGGTTGGTGTCCCACCGCCCTCTCCTGAGCGTACATCGAACTCCTCTATCAGGTGGTCAGCATATTTCCGTATTTCCATGAAGTTCAGTATGCCGTGATTGGAGAAGGGCTGGGTGCCGTAGCGGTGGAGTACCATGTTCTCATCCAGCTTGAAGTCCAGTACCAGACCATGTCTATGCCTGTCCTCCGGAATATGACCCAACCCGCGATCCAGACGTTGCCGCACCGGCATCCTGGTGATATCCACTCCATTCAGGGTAACCTGGCCGGATTCAATTCTGGCAAGACCGGTCAAAGCCTGTACCAGTTCAGTCTGCCCGTTGCCATCGATGCCACAAAGACCAAGAATCTCGCCACGCTTCACCTGCAGGGATAGATTCTTGACACCCATCAGGCCCTTTGCATTCCTGACGCATAGGTCTTTGATGTCCAGAACCACCTCTCCGGGCCTGGCCTTGTCCTTGTCAACCGAAAACTCAACCTCTCTGCCTACCATCATCTCGGCCAACTGAGCCTCACTGGTTTCAGCCACAGGAACGGTTCCCACCAGCCTGCCGCGCCTGAGCACTGTACAGACATCAGCCGCCTCTTTTATCTCTTTCAGTTTGTGGGTTATCAGGAGTATGGTCTTGCCCTCGGCTACCAGACGTTTCATGATGGCCATCAGTTCCCGGATTTCCTGGGGAGTCAGAACCGCGGTAGGTTCATCAAAGATCAGCAGCTCGGCATCACGGTACAGCATCTTCAGGATCTCCACCCGTTGCTGCATACCCACCGAGATATCCTCTATTTTAGCGTGCGGATCCACATCCAGACCGTACAGGACGGACAGTTCCTTTACCTTGGCATCCGCAGCCTTGATATCAATGGTCAGACCCTGCCTGGGTTCCATGCCGAGGATGATATTTTCACTGACCGTAAAATTATGTACCAGCTTGAAATGCTGATGCACCATGCCTATGCCCAGTTCGTTTGCAATGTTCGGATCGGAGATTTTCACATCCTTGCCACGGATGCGTATGCTTCCTTCGTCAGGGGTATACAATCCGAACAATATGCTCATCAGTGTGGATTTTCCAGCGCCATTCTCCCCAAGGAGAGCATGGATGGAACCCTGCTCAACCTGCAGAGTAACATTGTCATTGGCCCGTATGCCGGGAAAATCCTTGGTGATATTGAGCATTTCTATGATGTAGGCCATCCAGTGCCCTCCCTGTCAGTAAATGGTTCAAAAAAGAAAAGAATACAATACTACAGTAATTTATGAAAGAAAAAAAGGCCGCCCCTGGTGGAGCGGCCATATATCCAGGATCGAGGCTTACTTAGCAGGAATTTCACTTACTGTCAGAGCGCCTGAAGCGATCTTCTGACCATATTCCTTTACCTGGGCTACGATGTCGGCGCTCAGGTTGGGGTTGGTCTCGGGGATGCCTACGCCATTGTTGGCCAGGGAGAACACGAGGGTCTGTCCACCGGGGAACTTGTTCTCGTATACCATCTTGGCAACATCATGAGCGGCTACATCGACGCGCTTCATCATGGAGGTAAGAACCGCGGATTTGCCGGAGCCGTAGGCACCGTCGGTGAACTGATCCTTGTCAACACCGATTGCCCAACGGATATCACCCTTCTCGGTGCGTTCCTTGGCTTCCTTGATCATGCCATTGCCGGTACCACCAGCTGCATGGAAGATGATATAGGCACCGGCATTGAACTGCTTCTGGGCAATGGCCTGGCCTTTGTCTGGAGCACCGAAATCGCCGGCATAGTCTACCAGGATCGTAGCTTCAGGATACACTGCCTTGACGCCCTGCTCAAAACCGGCCTGGAAGCGCTCGATGAGGGGGAACTGCATGCCACCGATGAAGCCTACCGTATCCTTGCCGTCTGCCTTGGCTTTGAGGCCTGCAGCCACGCCGACCAGGAAAGAACCTTCAGGCTCGGCAAACACCGCGCTGGCCACATTCGGCTTGGTGACAACTGCATCGAGGAGGAGCAGTTTCTGATTGGGATACTTGTGGGCAACTTCTGTCATGGCCTGCTCGATGAGGAAGCCAGGTGCTACAAGGAGGTCAA
>JAVEXH010000231.1:0-5311 GCA_034004175.1 Spirochaetia bacterium | reverse complement strand
CTGTGGGTCAAGCGAATCGGAGCTGTTGAGACTGGCCCTCCAGTCAGGAGTATGACCCGGGGCATAGTCGTCGCAGCCGCTGGCGACTGGAAAGGTGGCGACCGCCCGTCCCTGTACCGTAGCGGAGGCTTGTCACCGAAAGCTGGCAACGGAGTCATAGTTTTCTGTCCCGACGATGGCCGATACTATGCATATTTCCACTTGAGCAGCATCCAGGTTTCCAGCGGTGTGTTCATAGGTGCAGGCACCGTCCTGGGCCATGGCGGCAATACCGGTGTGAATGCCCGGAAAAAAGGCCATGGAACCCATGTCCATATAGAAATACACGACAGGGACGGAAAAGCCTGGCCATCAAGGGCCTTGCGGGAGTTTGTATTGAAGCACAAGTAGACATCCATCCCTTGGCGATGCAGAAAACAAACCGTATAAAACCAGGTCGATCAAACCATATCAAGGAGAGTCTTCGATGATGAGCCCAAGCCTTCTGGCCGACATGGAGGCCAAAGGAATAGACATAGACGCCACACGGGAAATACTGGCCGAACTGAATGCCGGAACCTGGGAAGGCACCGGCCCTGTCGATGCCATCGGGGTGCCGGCAGTGGACGGACACAGCATTGTGCCCCTGTCAGCGTCAATGTCATACGAATTGCCGGAAAAGGAGGCTTTGGACCGTCTTGGAGCCCTGGGACTGGCAGTGCCGGCCTCCGCAAGCTGTGTGGATGGCAGGCTACGTTTCGGACATGCTGATCTGGTAGACCTGGGAGAGCGCTTGTACGGGATCACCGCCTGGGGGGTCCTGAATGGAGGTTCTGCCACCAGTTATGCGGACCGGAAAAAAAACGCGTCCTTAGGGTCCACGGTATTCGAAGCCATTCGGCCGGGGTTCGAACTCCTGGCTCCCTTGTGCGATGGCAGACCGAAGGGCATAACGCCGGCCTACATAAATCCCGATGGCAGCCCTGGCGAAAGCTTCCTGATGCTCAAGATGAGGGCTGGTTTGTTGCGCGCCGCGCGTTACACGGAACGCTTTGGCAGAGGAGACCGCCCTCCCCTTCCCTTCTTCCAGATGAGCAGCACGGGAACCGATGCCGCGCTGGCGGAGGCGTACAAGGCCTATGCCGGACACCCCTGGCTGGCCGGTCTCATCAAGCGCACAGGTTCGGATCCCACCAGGCCACGCTCGGCAGTCCAGACCATGCTCGCCGCATTCAGCCATTCATCCGAAGGACTGCCACGACGCATTTTTGACCGCGCCTGGGGCAAGCCTGACAGCACCCTGGCCTTGCCGGGAGGCCACGGACAGAGTTTCAGGATTCTGGCCGAGGTGTACCGTGGCCTGCTGGCCGATGGCTACCGCTATGCCTATCTGGGCAATGTTGACAACATAGGCTACTACCCGGATCCTGCAGAGCTGGCAGTAATGGCCCTTTCCGGCGCCGAGGCGGCTTTCGATTTTTCATACCGTACACCAGTGGATGTCAAAGGCGGGATACTGGTGCTGACCGGCAACGGCAGGAGGACAGTGGCAGATCTTGGCCAGTCCATCTCCTTCGACGAGGCAGCCAGGCTGGAAGCCGCAGGACAGCAGATACTGTTCAACTGTGCAACAGGCCTGTTTGACCTTGCCGCCCTGGTACCGGACCTGGAACGTATAGCAAAAAACCTGCCTGTGCGGGTATCAGACCAGGACAAGGATGCGGGGAGGTACAGCCAGGCGGAGCAGTCCACCTGGGAGGTCATTGGCCTCCTGGAGTCGCCCCTTGGCTTTGCCGTTGAAAAAAGGGAGCGGTTCCTGGCTGCAAAACTCCTGGCCGAGACGGTGATGGCCAGCGGAGCCATGGATACCGGAGCTTTCCCCGAGGATCTGAAAGCCACAGCCCTCACCCTCAGTTCAGGCCTTGCCGCCACCCTGTCAGGACCCTGTGGGCTGAAACTGGTGGATGGACGGTGGATTGCTCCCTGATCGTGGTCTGAATCTGCCTGTGTGGGCATGATTTCATCCACAATTGACCAAAAATCCTGTTTTTATCCCGTTGATACAGGGTTCATCACTTGCACCGTCTGACAATACTTGATACGATCCGGATATCTGATTGGAGGAGCGATTCCCATGAGTATTCCGGTTGAGGGCGGGGCGCCCAGTGAGACCGGAAGGAAGGGGAGGATCGCCGAAGGGTCTGCGGAAGCATCCGCTGCATACCCTGGACGCTCGGGCTAATACCCGACGGCTGTCGCAAGGCCTTGTCCTTGCGGAGTGCCAACGGAATCGCCACACCCTATGGGCTGTCTGCCCATATACCAAAAGGGCACGCGCGCGGTTTCCTGGGATCTCCATCAGACTGGAGGACCACCATGCCGCGCCCTCAAGCCATGGAGCAACACATTCCCATCCGTTCCGCCGGGAATCGTGCCATCCGTCAACCTGAGCGTCCCGGGTACAACCCCGGGAACCCTGCAGTGCTACAGTTTCAGAACCCGGACACGTACCGCTCCTTCCTCAAGACCTGGAAATCCACCACTCTGGCCACCACACTGACCACCACTCTGACTACAACCCCCTCCGCATTCCATACAGATACATCCAAACCTCCCAGGACAACACGCTGCTATAAACGCACGACCACAACAACACGGTCCAAGGCGTAAAGAGCAACGGGACAAAGGTTCCCGGCAAAAAGCGTAGTTTCCCGGAGGATGAAAATGAACAAGATTCCAGTCTCGGTACTCGGCGCCACGGGTGTGGTAGGCCAGCGTTTTGTCAGGCGATTGGCCTCGCATCCCTACTTCAACCTGCAATTCATAGCCGCAAGCGAGCGCAATGTCGGCAAGACCTATGCAGAGGCCTGCGAGTGGCGCCTGCCAGGGCTGCCTTTTGCAGGATTCGGGGAGCAGCACCTGGTGGCCTGCGATCCAGGGGTGGCAGCCACCCCGATTGTATTCTCTGCCCTTGATGCCGGCCCGGCCATGGATATAGAACCGCTCTTTGCAGCCGCAGGCTGCCTGGTCTTCAGCAATGCTTCAGCCTTCCGAATGGAGGAAGATGTACCCCTGGTAATGCCGGAGATCAATCCGGACCATCTGGAATTGCTGCATATCCAGCGGATACGGCGGGGGTGGACAGGGGGCATAGTATGCAACCCCAACTGCACCACCACCATAGCCCTTGGAGCCATTGGCCCGCTTCACCGGGCTTTCGGTGCCGAAGGAATACTCTTGACCAGCATGCAGGCCTTGAGCGGCGCAGGATATCCCGGAGTCTCTGCCATGGATTCCACCGGAAATGTCATACCGTATATTGCCGGTGAAGAAGCCAAGGTAGAAGCCGAGTCGTGCAGGATACTGGGAACCCTCTCGGATGGCCGGGTTCTGGATGCTGATTTCAATGTATCCGCCCAATGCAACAGGGTACCGGTACAGGACGGCCATACGATCTGCCTGAATCTGCGGCTTGCAGGAAAGCCGGATGCCGAAGAAATAGCCTTGGCTCTGGAAAATTTCATACCCGGCACAGCAGACCTGGCCTTGCCCAGTGCACCGGAGAAGTTCATACGCCTGCGGACCGAACAGAACAGGCCACAACCCCGACGGGATGTAGAGGACGACAGCGGCATGACCATACAGGTAGGCCGCATACGCAACTGCCCGGTGATGGGCGTGAAACTGGTTGTACTGGGCCACAATGTGGAACGGGGTGCGGCAGGAGGGTCCATCCTCAATGCCGAACTGGCGGTACGCAGAGGCTTCCTGCCCGGCTTCATTCAGGAACTGCATTATACGAAGCTGGTACACATCACGGAGACTCATGACCAGGATGCAACTGCATCCGGCAATGGAAGGGAAAAGGAGCTTGAGATATGGACGTAAGACGTTTTAGCGGACTCGGAGTAGCTCTTGCCACACCATTCATCAAAGGCAATGGACGCTATGGTGCGGAATCGATCGATCTGCCTGCATTCAGGTCGCTGGTGCGAAGGGTGCTGGACGGAGGCACTGACTTCCTTGTTGTCCTGGGTTCCACCGGTGAAGCTGCCACGATAACAGACACTGAACGGGATCAGCTTATCACCGCCGCCTTGCAGGAGGCGGGAGACGCACCGGTGGTGGTTGGCACAGGACACAACTCGACCGCTGCGGCGGTGGCCCTTGCAGCCCGGGCTGCAGCACTCGGTGCCCAAGCCTTGCTGGTGGTGACACCTTACTACAACAAACCCCAGCCTGAGGGTCTGCTGGCCCATTTCAGGGCCGTAGCCGAGGCAGCCCCCGGCTTGCCCATCATTGCCTACAACGTTCCCGGCCGGACAGGGTTGAACATGGTTCCGTCCACCCTGGCAAAGTTGTGGGATATACCGCAAGTTGTGGCAGTGAAGGAATCATCCGGCAATCTGGCCCAGATAGGCGAGATAGCCAGGACCCTGCCGCAGGGCAAGCTCCTGCTGGCGGGTGACGATGCCCTGGCCCTGCCTGCCATTGCAGTGGGTGCTTCGGGGCTGGTATCCGTCATCGGCAACATCCTGCCGAAGGAGACCGCGGCACTGGTACACGCTGCCCTTGCCGGTGATATATTGACAGCACGTGCCATTCATGTCAGGTTGCTGCCGGTGATGGATGCCCTGTTCCTGGAGTCAAATCCCGTCCCCCTCAAGGCCGCCCTTGAGCTTGACGGACTCTGCCAGGGAGCAGTCCGGCTGCCCCTGGTACCAGCCTGCGAGGCTACCAGGACTACCTTGGCCAGACTTCTGGCACCCTTCGGCATACCGGCACCTACAGGAGACTGATGATGAGTACTTCGACACTGGAAACCTTCTTCTCCCGGCCCCTCGAGGAGCTGGTCAAAGACCCCGATTCCACCACCCGTGGCCAGGATCTGCTGCTTGCCCTCGAGAATGGTGAAGTCCGGGCCGCCGCACCCGATGAGAACGGTGGCTGGCATGTGAATACCTGGGTAAAGAAAGGCATCCTGGCCATCTTCAGGCTGTCCGGTCAGGTAGACTTCCCTGCCTGGCCAGGAGGCGCGGTGGACAAGGACGCCTTCCCGCCCCGGACCCTCTCCATGACCGATGGGGTGCGCATTGTTGCAGGCGGCAGTTCCGTACGCCGTGGCTCCCGGCTATGCCCCGGTGCGGTCCTGATGCCACCGAGCTTCGTGAACGTCGGTGCCTGGGTAGGAGCTGGAACCATGGTGGACAGCCATGCCCTGGTGGGCTCCTGCGCCCAGGTAGGGGAAAAAGTCCACCTGTCAGCAGGAGTCCAGGTAGGCGGTGTGCTCGAGCCGGCCGGAGCACTTCCGGTGATCATAGAAGACGGCTGC
>JAVEXH010000230.1:0-5320 GCA_034004175.1 Spirochaetia bacterium | reverse complement strand
CCTTGGAACAATCAACCGATATCAAAGCTTTCCCGTCCTCGAAAGATTTCAGCTGAAGCCTGTGGAGAGTGACTGGTCGCGGTGGAAGTACCACAGCCTGCCCTTTCCGGACCCGTTCGTAAGCACGCTCCCCATCTACATGGAGTGCTGAATAGACGGGAGGAACTTGCATTATTTTACCCATGAAAGCAGGCAAAGCAGCCTGAAGCGCCTCCAGGTCAGGCACTGGAGCACGGGCAATCGCCTGGCCTTCGGGATCAAGGGTATCGGTCTCGACACCAAAGCTGATCACAGCGTCATACGACTTTGTGGTAGCCATGAAAATATCAGACATCCGCGTATAGCGACCGAAGAGACAGACCAGAACGCCACTGGCAAAGGAGTCAAGGGTGCCAGCATGACCAGCTTTTACCTTTGATCCCAGTTTTCTGGAGGCCTTGCCAAGAAGGGAATAGGAAGTAAGCCCGGTCGGCTTGTCAATTACGGCAAATCCTTCCAGGTTCGAAAACCCGGATTCATCAGTCACGAAAAAAGGCCCTTTATCTTCTCCCCGATCTCGAACCCTTGCTTTATCCCTGTATCAGGGTAGAAAGTCAGCCGCGGAGTCAGCCTGATCCTGATGCGCTTGGCCACTGCACTCTGGATGAAGCCGGCAGCATGGTTAAGGCCAGCAACACCAGCCTCAAGCGCATCGACTTCCCTGAATGTGGAGACATATACTTTTGCATGGGAACCATCCCGTGCAACTTCTGCGCGGGTAATCGACAGGAAACTGTCTACCCGCGGGTCTTTGATGTCGCCGCGAAGAAGCAGGGCGGATATCTCTATCCGCAACTGCTCCTCCACGCGTTTAAGCCTTATCCCTTCCACTTTTGCTATCGCTCAGCTTCCTGGTAATCTGTATTAGTTCGAATATCTCAAGGATATCGCCTTCTTTGACATCGGTCCAATCGGCCAGACCGATACCACATTCGTATCCTGCAGCCACTTCCTTGGCATCGTCCTTGAAGCGTTTCAGGGTAGAAATCTTACCCGAATGCAATTCGACGCCATCACGGATGACCCTGACACCAGCATTGCGCTTTACAGTACCTTCCTGTACGTAACAGCCTGCGACTGCGCCGATCTTCGGTACCTTGAACACCTCGCGGACCTCGGCCTGTGCGATGTCTTGTTCCTTTATTTCCGGAGCCAACATACCTTCCATGGCGTGCTGGATTTCTTCAACAGCCTTGTAGATTACGTTGTACTTCCTGATCTCCACCTTTTCCTGGTCAGCCAGTATCTTGGCTTTGGGAATAGGACGTACGTTGAATCCGATTATGATCGCATCCGAGGCACTGGCAAGATCCACGTCGCTCTCGTTGATGGCACCTGCGGCAGACCGTATTACCACCAGCCGGACTTCCTTGGTTGAAAGCCGTTCCAGGGACGACTTGAGGGCTTCCACCGATCCGTGCACATCGCCCTTGATAAGAACCTTGAGCTCCTGCACAGCCCCATCATGGATGGTATCGTACAGGTTGTCCAAAGTAACCTTCTTGACGGTTTTTGCTTCTTCCGAGCGTTTGAGTTCCTGACGCTTGTCGGAGAAGGACCGGGCAACTTTTTCATCCGGAACAACCTCGAAGGGATCTCCTGCGTCAGGTATTCCCTCGAAACCGATGACCTCTACCGGTGTTGATGGTGTGGCTTCGAGCAGTTTCTTGCCTTTGTCGTCAAACAGGGCCCGTACCTTGCCAGGATAAATACCAGCCACAAAGCTGTCTCCTGCCCTCAGGGTTCCCCGCTCGATGATACAGGTCGACACGATACCACGTCCCTGGTCTATCTTGGACTCGATGACCTTGCCTTCTGCCCTGCAGTTGTAGTTGGCTTTGAGCTCCAACACTTCTGCGGTAAGCAGGATGCCATCAAGCAATTCATCTATACCCAGCTTCTGCAAGGCTGAAATCTCGCAGAACATGGTCTGGCCACCCCAGTCTTCAGGAATGAGCCCCATCTCGGACAACTGGGTCTTTACTCTGTCCGGGTTTGCTTCAGGAAGGTCAACCTTGTTTATCGCAACTATGATGGGTACACCTGCTGCTTTGGCATGGTCTATGGCTTCTGTGGTCTGGGGCATGACACCATCATTGGCCGCAACGACGAGGATAACGATATCGGTGATCTGGGATCCCCGGGCACGCATTTTTGTGAAGGCCTCATGACCAGGAGTATCCAGGAAAGTGATCCTGCCCTTGTGGGTCTCTACCTGATAGGCGCCGATATGCTGGGTGATTCCGCCAAACTCACTGGCAATCACATTGGTCTTGCGTATGGCATCAAGAAGCTTGGTCTTGCCATGGTCGACGTGGCCCATGATGGTAACCACCGGAGGCCTGGGCATAAGGTCATCAGGTAAATCTGTTTCCTTGGCAATGAGGGTTTCATCATACAAGGAGACGATGTGTACCTCACAACCGTATTCATTGGCCAGAATGGAAGCCGTATCCGAATCTATCTGCTGGTTGATGGTAGCCATCACCCCGAGGCCCATAAGCTTGCCTATGAGTTCACTCGGTTTCAGATTCATCTTCCTGGCCAATTCCGAAACAGAGATGCTTTCCATTATGTCTATTGACTTGGGTATGGGATTGGCCTTGGGCGCACTGGATTTCTTGCGCTGCAGGTGCAGTTTCTGCTCCAGGCTCTCTTCCTTGCGCTGGTAGGCCGGTTTTTTGGCCTTGACAAAACGCTTGGACATAGGTTTCTTGTCGCCGGCTGGCAAAGGCCCCTGGGAATTGCCACCGGGTCTGCCAGGGCCTCCTGGACGAGGACCATAGCCACCTGGCCGTCCGGGACCACCAGAACCGCCGGGGCCGCTTGGCCGGGGACCGTATCCGGGCCTCTGGCCTTGATAACCACCAGGCCGTGGTGCCCCGCCGCTGTAGCCGCCTTGACCTGCTGGCCGTTGTCCCTGGTAACCACTTCCTGGACCGCCGGGACCTGCGGGGCGTTGTCCCTGGTAACCACCACCACCCTGGTAGCCGCTGGAGCCCTGGGGCCGTTGGCCCTGGTAGCCACCGCTACCCTGATAGCCGCCACCCTGCGGGCGCTGACCCTGATAGCCACCGGACTGACCTTCAGGACGTTGTCCCTGGTAACCACCGCCTTGAGGTCGATTACCTTGATATCCGCCTGATTGGGGTCTACTACCCTGATAGCCACCTGACTGACCCTCGGGGCGTTGCCCCTGATAGCCGCCACCCTCAGGACGACTGCCCTGATATCCACCTGACTGGCCCTCGGGGCGTTGCCCCTGATAGCCGCTGGATTGACCCTCGGGACGTTGACCTTGATACCCGCCGGATTGACCCTCGGGACGCTGACCTTGATACCCGCCGGATTGACCCTCAGGACGCTGACCTTGATAACCTGACCCGCTTCGATAGCCACCTACACGTCCAACAACCCGCGGACCAGTACCAGCTGGACGGGTTGTATGAAGGGGAGACGCTGGCGCAGAAGGTCTGGAATCAGAAGATGCAGGCCGGGCATCAACCGGGCGTGTGCCTGCTCCAGGTTCGGCAGTTGGTCTGGCAGCCGGAGTACCTGAATGATCGCCACTTTGATCAGAGCCAGAGGAGTCGTCTGCCTTGTGGGCCACTACCCTGGCAGCCGTTTTTTTTGTTGCACCACCAGCAGAAGAGCCAGTTGCTGTCGATGAACCAGGAATGGATTTCTTCTTGACCACCACCACTTTGCGTTTTTCAGTGCCAGGAACTGCAGCGTTTGCAGGCGCGGCAGCTTCCTGTTCTTCCTGAGGTTTCGGTTTGGCCTGTTTTATAAGAACCGGCTTGGGTTTATTTTCGTTGGTATCAGACATGGCTCACCTTCAGGATTCCTGGCCATCGGCATCTTCGTCCTCGTACTCGAACGACAGAGCGACCCCGCATTGCGGGCAGTTGGTCATATCGGGTGTCACTTCAGAGTGACACTCCGGACATTCGTAAATTTCGGCTTCGTCTTCTTCGCCTTCATAGATCTCGTCTTCCGCATTCTCTTCTATTACTTCGACGTTTTCTTCGATGATGCGACGCAGACCGTCTACATCTTCAGCCGACAGCCCCTCTATAGCGACTAGTTCCTCATCGGATCTGGACAGGAAATCCTCTATCATCTCTATGCCACTGGAAGCCAGAGCCGCGGTAGCACCTTCATCGGCACCCGGCAACTCATCCAGCCTCAGAATCTCTTCTTCATCATCACCAAAAAGGCTGGAAGCAGCCCTCCTGGCCTCGCTCGACAGATCGAGCTCCCTGAACTGTTCTTCGGTCTTTACATCGATGTTCCAGTCACAAAGCCGGTTGGCAAGGCGCACATTGAGGCCCTGTTTGCCGATGGCAACCGACAACTGGGATTCATCGACCACAGCCAGGGCCGTATGCCTGGCCTCGTCAAGTATGTACACTTCCCGCACATCAGCTGGGGAAAGGGCATTCTTGATGAAACGCCTCGGATCGGCCTCGTACTTCAGAACATCGATCTTCTCACCCTCAAGTTCACGGATGATGTTCTGTATACGTATACCCTTCAGTCCTACGCAGGCGCCTACGGGATCGACATCTTCCTTGCGGGAGTATACAGAAATCTTGGTTCGATACCCGGGTTCCCTGACTATCTTGAATACCTCGACTGTCTTGTCGTAGACCTCAGGAACCTCAAGTTCCAGAATTTTCTGGACAAACTCGGGATGGGTTCTGGACAGGACAATCTGCGGACCGTTTTTGCTAACCTCGGCGATGAGGGCTTTGATCCGCTCTCCAGGTTGGTAACTTTCCCGGGGAGACTGGAATTTCTTCGGGAAGAAACCTTCAATCTTGCCAAGATCGACAAAGATATTGCCATTTTTCTCACGTTGGTAGTAGCCGATGATTATCTCGCCAAGCTTGGCGTGGAACTCGGCATACAGGGTGTCCCGTGATATTTCCCGCAGGGACTGCCGGGTTGTCTGCTTTGCAAGCATGACTTCCTGGAGATCGAATTCCTTGGGGTCAATGGGGATTTCGAGGAGATCGCCTGGTTCGGCGTCATCAACCAGCTCCCGGGCTTCTTCGATGGAAATCTCGAGGACGGGATCCTCGACCTCTTCTACGATGGTTCGTTTTGCCAGAATTTCCACGTTTTCGTAGTTTTCGGCAAACCTCACTAGTGCGTTCTCGGCAGTACCGTAACGCTTCTTGTATGCCGCCAAAAGAGCATCTTCGATCGTCTTGAGGACCAGATCTTCTGAAATGCCTTTTTCGAATATCAGCTGGCGGATCGCCTCTGCCATATC
>JAVEXH010000229.1:0-5331 GCA_034004175.1 Spirochaetia bacterium | reverse complement strand
ACGCCACGGCAGTTCCAGGGTCATGAAGTCCGACTGGTTCCAGACACTGGTGTAATCGGTTGCCAAGATGTACGGTGAGTACAGGCCATCCGGAGCAGCAAATACCGAACGGCTTATGCCCAGCCCGGCAAAAGCGGTACTATCCTTCAGTGGGCCAAGACTTCCCAGGCTGCCCTGCGCTCCGGAGAATACACCAAGGTTGGAGTAGACATCCACCATCAATTTGAAAAAATCAGGACTGGTCGTAGCTTTCTTGCGGTCGGTGGTACGCAGGAAGACGCCTTCCACCACCCGCTCGTAGGCACCACCGCCTTCAGTGAGCTTGAAGAGGCTGATGGACTCCTCCTTGGCCTTCTTTTCACCCAGGAAATACGTAGTGGTCTGGACCAGCCGGCCATCGCGGTCACGGTAACCAAAAACGGGATGGAATACGATCTCCTCGCCTGGATAAAAGAAGACGGGCAGGTACAAGAGTGGAACCTCGCCAACCGACAAGGTAGCGTTGGCCATGGCCCATTCATTTACCCCCAGTATCCAGATGGTTGAAGCCCGGATGGAGAAATGGGCAAACTCCTCATCGCAGGAGGTTATTTCCCCATCGTCGAAGATCAGGACATTGCCGCCCCGGCGTATGATATCCCTGGCCTTGAAGACCATCGTATTGGTGGTGCTGTCCCCGCGAACACTCTTGCCGTCCAGGAAGACACCGGCCCAGTCATCCATATCCAGTTCCATGGCCTGGCCGAAGAAATAATCGGTACCATCGGGCCTGTTCCGCTCGAAGCTGACATTGCCCCTGGCCGAGAGGATGCTGGCGTCACGGTTTACCAGAAGCTCGTCGGCTTCTATGCTCAGCTTCTCGCCAGCCTCCGAGTCTTCCAGAAGCACAGACACCCTTCCGGAAAGCCGGATGAAGGAGTTGCCCTCCCCCTCGGCGCTTATGTATTCGGTACGATCCGCGGACTGGATGGTTATCAACCGGGCCGAAGGAGCCACCGGCGCAGGAGCCTGCACCTCGTAATAGGTATACAGGCGGGTCCGCAGTTCGGAAGCACTGCCGCTGGTAGCCAATCCAAGGCTTTTTACCCAGGCAACAAGGGCGTAATAGTCGGAGCCCGCTATGTCCTGAGCCAGAGTCGCGAGTAACAAATCGTCTTGTTCAGGAAGGGTGCCCGCTGGATCAGAGACCTGCGTTGCGGACACAGCGGACTCTGCGGACTCTGCAAGCCCGGAGGACGATACAGATTCAGCAGAATCTGTGCTCCCTGTACTCTCCGTGGCTGTGGAGGCTTCAATACCCTCGGGCCCGGCAGACGTGTAAACCTCCTGGGCCAGGGCCGTGAGCGTGAGCAGGGAGGCCAAGGCCACCAGAAGGCATGAGCGGGCGACGCTACGGGGCAGCATAGAGGCACATAATAACCGCATCCCACGCCGCTGGCCAGAGCTCTATTTCAGCACATCCTTGAGGTACTTGCCCGTCCAGGAAGCCTTGACCCTGGCAACCTGCTCCGGCCGGCCCTGGGCAACGATGGTGCCGCCCTTGTTGCCGCCTTCCGGACCAAGGTCGACGATCCAGTCGGCCTGTTTTATCACGTCCAGATTGTGCTCTATCATGACCACCGAGTTGCCGGTGTCCACCAGGCGCTGGATTGTCTCCATGAGCTGCTTGACATCGGCAAAATGCAGGCCGGTGGTGGGTTCGTCCATGAAGTACAGGGTCTTTCCCGTAGCCCGCTTTGCGAGTTCGAAGGCCAGCTTGACCCGCTGGGCCTCGCCGCCGGAGAGGGTCAGGGCAGACTGGCCAAGCTTGATATAGCCAAGGCCGACAGACAGCAGGGTGTTCATCTTGTGTGAAATCTGGGGCACCTTGTCAAAGAAGACAGCCGCCTCTTCTATGGTCAGATCAAGGATATCGGCTATGTTCTTGCCCTTGAAGCGTACATCCAGGGTCTCGCTGTTGAAGCGCTTGCCGTGGCAGACATCGCAGGTGATGTAGACATCGGGCAGGAACTGCATCTCTATCTTGATGGTGCCGTCACCCTGGCAATGCTCGCAACGGCCGCCCTTGACATTGAAGCTGAAGCGGCCCGGCTTGTAGCCCCTGGCCTTGGACTCCGGCAGACCTGCGAAGAGGTCCCTGATGGGGGTAAAGACCCCGACATAGGTGGCCGGATTGGAGCGTGGCGTGCGGCCGATGGGACTCTGGTCAATATTGATGATCTTGTCGATGTCCGTGATGCCTTCAATGCTGTCGAAGTCGCCTTCCACATGGGTGCTGCGCATGACCCGGTTGGCTATGGCGGGGTACAGGATGTCCGAAAGCAAGGTACTCTTGCCCGAGCCCGACACACCGGTGATGCAGGTGAAGCCGCCCAGGTTTATGGTTACATCGATGTTCTTGAGGTTGTGCTGCCTGCAGCCGTGCACGGTGATGGCCTTGCCGTTGCCTTCCCGTCGCTTTTCCGGGACTTCAATGACCAGGTCACCGGACAGGTAACGCCCGGTGAGGCTCTTCCTGCACTTCATGACCTCTTCTGGTGTGCCTGCAGCAACAACATGGCCGCCGTGCACGCCGGCGCCAGGGCCAAGGTCCACCACCCAGTCGGCAGTGCGCAGGGTCTGTTCGTCATGCTCCACCACGATGAGGGTATTGCCGATGTCGCGCAGGTAGGTAAGGGTATCTATCAGGCGCTGGTTGTCGCGCTGGTGCAGGCCGATGGACGGCTCGTCCAGGATGTACAGCACCCCGACCAGGCTGGAGCCTATCTGGGTAGCCAGCCTGATCCGCTGGGCCTCGCCGCCGGACAGGGTGCCAGCCTTGCGTTCCAGGCTCAGATACTGAAGACCGACATTCTGCAGGAAGCTGAGCCTGGCGGTTATTTCCTTGAGCACCTGCTTGCTGATCTGCTTCTGGGTCTCGGTGAGCTCAAGCTGGTCAAAGAAGCGGATGCCCTCTTCCACCGACTTGGCTGAAAGGTCGTGGATGCTTATACCTCCCACCGTTACCGCCAGGGCTTCTGGTCTCAGGCGCTTGCCACCGCAGGATTCGCAGGGCTTCTCGCTCATCAGTTTCTCGAGCCAGTCCTTGATGCCGTCGCTGGTGGTTTCCATGTACCGGCGCTTGAGCTCCGTGAGGATGCCGGGGAAGGTGGACTCGTATTCGAAGTGGCCCGTACCCTTGGCATTGTCGTAGCGCACCTTTATGGCCTCGTCCCCTCCGTACAGGATTACCTTCATCACCTTGGGTGGCAGATCCTCGAAGGGCGTATCCAGGCTGAATTTGTAGTGCTTGGCCAGGGCCTCGAAACGGGAGCGGAACCAGGCGGCATCCGGATTGTACCCCATGCAGCCACCCTGGTTGAAGGACAGGCTTCTGTCGGGTATGACCCGGTCGGGGTCAAACTCCAGCTTGATGCCAAGGCCCGTGCACTCCGGACAGGCTCCGTGGGGAGTGTTGAAGCTGAACAATCGTGGCTCCAGCTCCGGCAGGCTTATGTCACAGACCAGGCAGGCACCCTTCTGGCTGAAGAACTCGTCGGTCTCCACGCCACCGACCTCGCGGGTCAGGATCACCGTGCCATCGGCTATCTGCAGGGCAGTCTCCACCGAGTCGGCAAGGCGCCGGCGGCCGTCCTCGGTAAGCTTGAGCCTGTCAACCACAATGTCTAGGGTGTGCTTCTTCTGTTTGTCCAGGACAATCTCTTCATCCAGCTGACGGAGCTCGCCGTTTATCCTGGCCCGCACGAAACCCTGCTTCCGGGCGTCGTCCAGTACCTTGACATGCTCGCCCTTCTTGCCCCGTATGACCGGAGCCAGCACCTGAAGCTTGGTACCGGCCTTCCAGGACATGATGGTATCCAGGATCTGGTCTATGCCCTGCTCGCGTATCTCCCGGCCGCACTTGGGACAATGGGGAGTGCCGACCCTGGCGTAGAGCAGGCGGAAATAATCATATATCTCGGTGACCGTGCCCACCGTGGACCGTGGGTTGCGGTGTGTGGTCTTCTGTTCGATGGAAATGGCCGGTGACAGACCCTCGATGAAGTCGACATCGGGCTTCTTCATCTGCCCCAGAAACTGCCTGGCGTAGGCCGACAGGGATTCTACATATCGCCGCTGCCCTTCGGCAAAGATGGTGTCAAAGGCAAGGGAGCTCTTGCCCGAACCCGACAGGCCGGAGATGACGATCAGTTTGTCCCGGGGCAGTTCTATGTCTATGTTCTTGAGGTTGTGTTCCCGTGCGCCTTTGACTATGAGTTTGTCCATGATGGACACTACAATAACGCCGCAAAGCCAGGGAAAGCAATAGGCTTAAAATCTGTATAGTCAAAATGTCCACAGATCGACGCTCCGGGCACAGGCAAAGCACGGATCTTCAGAACGTATGCCCACTCGATTCACAGCCCATAGCCAGTCATGGTACTCTGCGGACTCAAGGAGGCAACTATGTCAGGCATACAACCCATGGAAATACCCCTTACCATACACGGTTACGACTGTGGGTACGGCGGTGCCTTCCGGCCCTTGGCCATCGCCAACATCTTCCAGGAAGCCGCAGCCCTGAACGCAAACCTGCTGGGTTTCGGGGCAACTGATATGGGCAGCAAGAACCAGACCTGGATGCTGTCACGGCTGGACCTGCGGCTGGACAGGGAACCACGGGAAGGCGAAAAAGTGGTAGCCCGCACCTGGCCTGCAGGCTTCGAGCGGCTCTTTGCCCGCCGTGACTTTGAACTGCTGGGAGAAGATTCGGATCAACCCATAGCCAGGGCAGCCTACGCCTACCTCGTGATAGACCTTGAAGCCAGACGCCCCTTGCGGCCCCAGAACGCCATCGATTCAGCCCTGATCTGCGACAGGCCCTATGCCCTGGCAGATGCACGTTTCTCCGTTGAAAAGCCGGAGACCGACGCCGCCTGGAGCGAAACCTACAACGTAACCGCCATGGACAGGCATATAGACCACAACGGCCACGTGAACAATGCCCACCTCATAGCCTGGCTGTGCGATGCCCCCCCGGTGGAGCAGCGCGGTGCAGGCCAGCTTGCTGCCCTGCGGGTGGAGTTTGCCCAGGAAGTGCTCAAGGGCGACACCCTGCAGGCAGTCTGGACAGCCCTGCCCTCCCCTGTCGGCCAGCCCAGGCAACTCTGTGAACTGCGGCGCGGCCCGGACACCTGCGCCCGCTGTGAGGTCACCTGGCGCTGAGAAGCGTAACCAGGCGGCTGGTAGCCTGCAGGGCGGCGCCCGCTGTGAGGTAATCTGGCGCTGATTAGCATAACCAGGCGGCTGGTAGCCTGCAGGGCGGCGCCCGCTGTGAGGTCACCTGGCGCT
>JAVEXH010000228.1:0-5342 GCA_034004175.1 Spirochaetia bacterium | reverse complement strand
TGCCATCCAGACTCTGCCGCTTGCGGTGTCCAACTTTGCCGGAGCCTTTGTGAAGCAATGGGATCTCATACTCACCGCCATACTTCTGGCAATGATCCCGGTAATCATCTTCTTCCTGCTGGCCCAGAAATACATAGTCAAGGGCATGGTGGCCGGTTCCATAAAATGATGGACCGATCCTGGGTTGTCTTCGAGAAGCAATGCAGGGAAGCCTGGCGGACTAGAGGACTTGAGTCTGCGCCGGGCTGGTCCGAGTTCAGCCAGCGTCTGGATTGCGAGTTCAGGCGTCTGGCCGAGTTGCTCTGGGACCTGTACGGCGGCCGGCCGGATTACGCCTTCCAGGTGGAGAAACTGGTGGCCGAAGTCTTTGAATCCTTCAGTCAGCGTGATGAAAGACTCAGGGCCAGGGACAGGGCGCAGACCCCTGAGTCGGGCTGGTTCCTTTCTGAAACCCAGGTGGGGGCAGTGGCCTATGTAGACCTCTTTGCCGGCAGCCTGAATGGTATCGTCAACCGCATCCCTTACCTGAAGGAACTGGGCATCAGTTACTTGCACCTGATGCCATTTTTCCTGTCTCCCGAGGCTCACAACGATGGAGGGTATGCCGTCTCCAGCTACCGGGACACCAATCCTGGTCTGGGTAGCATGGCCGATCTGGAAGCACTGGCCTCAGCCCTGGATAAAAACAACATCATGCTGGTTGCTGATTTTGTCTTCAACCACACCTCGGACGAGCATGTCTGGGCCAGGGCAGCCAAGGCCGGAGATCCGGATTTCCAGGATTTCTACCTGAGCTTCACCGACCACGCCCTGGCTCTGGCCTATCAGGCCAGGCTGCGTGACATCTTTCCGGAGGCCCGTAAGGGTTCCTTCACCTGGTACCCCGGGATGGGTCGATGGGTATGGACCACCTTCAACTCGTACCAGTGGGATCTGAACTACCGCAATCCTGCGGTCTTCAGGGCCATGGCCGCTGAAATGATGAGTCTTGCCAACCGCGGCATCGGAGCCTTGCGTCTTGATGCCGTGGCCTTCATCTGGAAGGAGCTCGGCACTGCCTGTGAAAACCTCCCCCAGGCCCATACCATCATCAAGGCCTTCCAGTCCGTGGCCCGCCTGGCCTGTCCATCCCTCCTGTTCAAGTCCGAAGCCATTGTGCACCCCGACGAGATCATCAAGTACATCGACCTCCGGGAATGCCAGTTGTCGTACAATCCCCTGCTCATGGCGGAACTATGGGAAGCCGCGGCCACCAAGGATACCAGTCTGCTGGCTCTGTCCCTCCGCAAGCGCCACCGCTTGCCGCCCGGCTGTACCTGGGTGAATTACGTTCGCTGCCATGATGACATAGGCTGGACCTTTGCCGACGAGGATGCGGCAGAGCTTGGTATAAAGGGCGGTGACCATCGGGCCTTCCTCAATGATTTTTACCTGGGAACCTTTCCCGGCAGTTTCAGCAGGGGAGTAAGCTTCCAGTTCAACCCGGATACCGGGGACCGGAGGATCTGCGGTACTGCCGCCTCATTGGCAGGAGTGGAACGCGCAGTGCTGGAAGGGGCAGGGGAGGATCTGGACACCGCCATCAGGCGGGTGCTGCTGCTGTACGGCATTGCCTTTTCGGCAGGAGGTATTCCGCTGATCCATCTGGGAGATGAAACGGGGGTACTCAACCAGTACGGATACGAGACCGATCCAGCCAAGGCTTCGGACAGCCGCTGGGTCCACCGCCCTGCCTGGTCGGATGAGCTGTACAGGAAGCGCAAAGATGTCTCGAGCGCTCCTGGCCGGATTTTTTCAGGTCTGGTACGCATGTCGGCCCAGCGTCGATCCAACCCGGTGTTCGGCACCCAGGCCCTTACCGTTACGGATACAGGCCAGCATGGCGTGCTGGCCTTCCACAAGCAGGGTAGCGGTCAATTGCTTACAGTCCTGGCAAACTTCGCGGACCGGCCGATCACCATCGATACAGAAACGGCCGGCAACCTTCTGGCACAGAGGCAGGGCAAGGATCTGCTCAGCGACAGGTTGCTTCTGCCCGGCGAACCCATCCAGCTGGAGCCGTGCGAACTTCTGTGGGTGCTCCTGCCTGCTGAACCCTAGACGTGTACAGCCCGGCCCAGACCACCCTTGGCTGCCTCCATCACACCCTCTGCAATGGTTGGATGGGCGTGAACCATATCGGCCACTTCTTCAAGGGTCAGTTCAGCACGCCGTGCCAGTATCAGTTCATGGATGATGTCCGTAGCCCTCTCGCCCACGATTGAAGCCCCAAGGATCTCTCCAGTCTCAGGGTCATGCACGATCTTCACAAAGCCGTCAGGTTTTTCCGTGGCCACTGCCTTGCCTATGCCCCTGAAGGGGAAGCTGAATACCTCGTGCCTGATTCCTCCGGCAACAGCCTTTTCGACGGACAGGCCGAAGCTGGCCAGTTCTGGTTCACAGTAAACAGCCGATGGCACAGTGGACAGATCCACCCGTGATTCGGCTGGAGCGGGAGCACCCTTGAGCAGCTGGGCTATACGCTCCACCGCTATCTCGCCTTCCTTGCTGGCCACGTGGGCCAGGAGGGGAGTGGCTACAATGTCGCCAATGGCATAGATACCGGCGGCAGCAGTCTCCCCATATTCGCCCACAGGCACGAAGCCGCGATCCAGCTTGATGCCCAGCTCTTCCAGCCCGAGACCTTCCGTGTTCGGCCGCCTGCCTACTGCTACCAGTACGACGTCAGCCTCCAGGCTGCCTGGTGTGTCTGCCTGTGCGGCCGGTTTTGAGCCTGACTGCCCGGCAGAGCCATTGGCTGCCTTCAGGCTCACTACGATGCCGGAATCTTTCTTCTCCATCCCGCTGGCACCCTGGCCAATCATGAACCGGATGCCGCGCTTCTCGAAGGCCTTGCGCACCACCATGCCTGCTTCGGGATCTTCAAGAGGCAGGGCACGGTCAGCCAGTTCCACGATGGTCACCTCTGAACCGAAGGCGTTCCATACCGAACCCAGTTCCATGCCTATTGCGCCGGCACCAAGAATGACCGCCCGCTTGGGAACCTGTTGGAGCATCAGGGCTCCGGTGCTGGAAAGCACGGTCTGCTCGTCGAACTCGAATCCGGGCAGCTGCCGGGGGCGTGAGCCGGTAGCCAGTATGATGGCAGCTGCACTGATGACCCGGCCATCGTCCAGGACTATTTCGTTGGCTGATTTCAGCTGTGCCCTGCCCTGGACATATTCCACTCCGTTTTTCTTCAGGAGGAAGCCGACACCCTTGGACAAACGCTCTGCGGCCTTGCGGCTAGCCTTGTAGGCCTTGCTGTAGTCTATGGTCGACAAGTCCACCCCTGCACCAAGCTCCGCCAGGCCGGCAGCGCCAAGCACCAGATCGGCCTGGTGTATCAGGGACTTGCTGGGAATGCAGCCTACGTTCAGGCATACACCACCGGCTTTGTCCTTTTCCACGACACAGGCCTTGAGCCCCAGTTGGGCCGCCCTTATGGCAGCCACATACCCGCCGGGGCCGGCCCCAATTATTGCTATATCATGATCATATCCCATACCAGTGTAACCTCGTTTCTTCTGTCCGTACTGCACTACATTAAAACACCATTACAGCAGTGCTCTGGCCGGCTCTTCCATCATGGCCTTGAGTTCTGCCAGGAAGGCGGCTGCCGCTGCTCCGTCTATGACCCGGTGGTCGCAGGACAGGGTGATATGCATCATCCGGCGTGCCACAATTGAACCATCCCGGACAACTGCTTCTTCTGCCATGCCACCCAGAGCCAGGATCGCCGAACCGGGTGGATTGATTATCGCCGTGAACTCTTCTATGCCGTAGGAGCCGAGGTTGGAGATGGTGAAGCTGGCTTCCGAATATTCCTGGGGGGTCAGGGTGCCTGACCTTGCCCGGGGCACCAGGTCGGCAAGGGCCACATCGATGGCCGCAATGCCAATCCTCTCGCAGGACCTGACGACCGGAGTAATGAGTCCACCCTCAAGGGCTACCGCAAGACCTATGTCGGCACTGCCCCGGAAGCGTATGGCGTCGCCCTCCCACGAGGCATTGATCACTGGATGGCGCTCCAGTGCGGAGGCTACCAGTTTCATGATGAAGGCATTCAGGCCGAGCCCGCGGTCCCTGCCGGCATTGATACCGGCTCGCAGGGCCACAAGATTTTCCATATCTACTGCGGCACGTACAAAGAAGTGCGGAGCAGTGGAATAGCTGGTGCTGAGCCTGTCTGCGATGATGGTGCGCATACGCGACAAAGGTACGCGCTCATCGCGAAGGCCGGTCCTGATTCCAGCTTGGGAAGATAGCTGCGCGGATGACCGGGTGCCCGACTGTGCCGCAGTCCTGCCATTTGGCATATCTGGCTGTGATGGTCCCCCGACAGAGCTCGAGGCAAGTCCACCAGTAAGGCTGGCCCGGTTGAGGCCGGCCTTCAGAGCCTCTTCCACATCCCTGGCTACAACCCGGCCTTTGGGGCCGCTGCCGCGTACCGCCCGGATATCCAGGCCAGCCTCGGCTGCCTTGTTCCGTGCCAGTGGAGAGGAGGGCGGATAGCCCGAGCGAAGCAGAGGGCCGCTGCCTTCCCCTGACCCGCTGGCCGGCCGTGATTCAGGGCTGCTCGCCGATCTGGCGGCAGGCAGGCTGGCCGATAGGGCCGACGATTGGCTGGCAGGTAAGGACGGAATCTCGGGAGCCTGCGTGGCAGCCTGTCCTCCTGAAGTTCCGGTTCTGTTATCCCCGGCAGCGGAAGGCGCACTCACTGCGGACTGCCAGTCTTCTCCAGCCTTGCCTAGTACGGCAATCGGATCACCGACGGCGGCCTTTGACCCTGCGGGCTTGAGTATTTTCAGGAGGGTGCCTGCAGCGGAGGCTTCGTAGGCCATGGTGGCCTTGTCGGTCTCCACCTCGCACAGGACGTCGCCGGATTTTACCGCCTGGCCTTCCTTTGCTATCCATTCGGCTATCACCCCTTCGTCCATCGTGGGCGACAGGGCCATCATCAATAGTGCTTCAGCCATGAGCGGCCTCCTGGTACAGGACGCGGCGGGCAGCAGCCACGATCTTCTCGACCGATGGCTGCACCGCCAGTTCAAGGGCATGGTTGTACGGCATGGGCACATCTTCGCTGGAGATGAACTCCACCGGAGCATCCAGGAGGTCAAAGCATTCCGTGCCGATGCGGTATGCAACATAGGAGCCGACACTGGCAACCGGCCAGGATTCATCCACCACGATGGCCCGTCCGGTCTTCCTGACGCTGGCCATGATGGTTTCCTCATCCAGGGGTCGTATGCTGCGCAGGTCAATCACTTCTGCGGAAATGCCCGAAGCGGACAAGGTCT
>JAVEXH010000227.1:0-5345 GCA_034004175.1 Spirochaetia bacterium | reverse complement strand
GATCGACCAGACCCTGAAGGCCATCGATGAGATTTCGGCACTCACCAACCTCTTGTCCCTGACTGCAGCTATCGAGGCAGCGCGGGCCGGCATCCATGGCAAGGGTTTCAAGGTTGTAGCCAACGAAGTAAAAAATCTGGCCGAAAAAAGCAGGGATCTTACCGACACAGCCTCCAGGCTCCTCAAGGAGTTGCGGACCGGTATGGATGGCAGCACCACCGGACTCAAAGCAGTAGAAGAAGGCAAAGACGAACTGACCAGGCGGATGGCGAACTCCCGGGAGGAACAGCATAACAGCGCAACGGCCATGGCTGGAGCTTCAGGCGACATGAACCGGATAACCAGTGCCTTGCAGACTCAGAAACAGAGTGTAGACCACATTGCCGCCGCCATGGCCCAACTCAGTCAGGCAGTGAATCTTCTGACAGAAAGTTCCGAGGTCATCAAAGGCAACCTTGACAGGCAGAAATACTCCACCGTCTCGGTACTGAAGACCGGCTCAAGCCTGAAAACAACCATACAGGAGATGTACAAGTCGATACATGAACTTGGCGGTGGCAGTTGTGAAGAAGCCCTGCCGATCGGACACGATGTAACCTACCCGCCATGGGTCCATATCAGCGATGGCCACTCTGCAGGTATTACCATAGAAGTAGCCAGAAAGATCTCCGGACTGGAAGGCCTGCACCCCGAGTTCCGCCCCAGCCAGTTTGCTGATGCCCTTGATGATCTGTTCAACAAGAAGATACGCATCCTTGCCAATGCCGGTTGGCCGAATGCCTTCTTTGAGGGCAAACCGGTGATTCCGACCATGCCATTTGCAAGCTTCAGACCGGCCATCTTCACCAGGGACGTCAGGAAGGCCGCTTTCAAAAGCATGTCAGATCTGAAGGGAATGCGTGTTGCGGCCCAGAAGGGCTCCTATGTAGTAGACTGCCTGGCTGACAGTCAGTGCGAAGTAGTGATAGCCGACAACGACCTTGAGGCTTTTGCTGCCGTCATCTGGCAACGAGCCGACTGTGCCATAACCGAACGTCTGGTCGGAAAGTTCCTGTCCAGGGAATATTTCTCGGGGAAACTGGTGTCCTGCTTCGAGACAGGTCACCAGATGAACGTGGTATTCCTCCTGCACAAGGACGATTCAGCCCTGAGGGACACCCTGAACCAGCGTATCGGTGAAACAGGAACCCGCGACCTGGTGGACTCCCTGATCGCCAGAAGCCAGCAAGGTTGACAGGCTGCCAGGAATGCATGGCTGACAGCAGGAAACTCAGTCCGGTTCGGCAGTCTTTACTCCATCCCTCCCGGCGGCCTTGGCCTGGTACAAGGCCTTGTCAGCCTCACGAACCAGCTTGTCACGGTCCAACGCCGCTCCGGTTTGGGGTTGTGCCGCAGCAACCCCGGCACTGATGGTGACAACCTGGCCTAGGCCTCCCGAGTGGGATATACCCAAGGCCTTGACCTCGGTGATCACCGCCAGGGCCACGGTTTCAGCCTCTTTCAATCCCAGGCCAGGCAGCACAAGGACAAACTCCTCGCCACCATACCGGGCAGCCAGGTCGCCGGGACGCCGTGCAGACGTGGCCAGGACCCTGGCTATCCGCTGCAATACCTTGTCTCCTTCCAGATGCCCGTATTCATCATTGTACAGTTTGAAAAAATCCACATCAAACATGACGATACCGAGATCGCGCTTGTCGCGCTCTGCCCTCCGCCACTCCAGTTGGAGAACTTCATCAAACCGGCGCCGGTTGGCAATGCCGGTAAGGGCATCGGTTCCAGCCAGGGTAGCAAGGGAATCATTGGCCTGCTGAAGCTCTGCAGTCCTCGCCGCCACAGTTTTCTCCAGTTCCTCGTTGAGCCTGACAATGCTCTCCTGGCTTATCCTCAGTTCCTCCGACCGGCGCACAGCATCCGAATGACGCTTGCCCTGTTCCACCACCAGCAGGGTAAACACCAGACAGATAAAAAGAATATAGCCATAGGGTGTCATCCATGCATACGGCAGCAGGTTGCCGGAGAGATACACCATGTCGTGGAAGGCAGCAGATCCGATACCGATGAAACCCAGGAATACAGGGATGGCCAGTCGGTTCTTTTTCCTGAAGAAGGCATAGCCAAGTATGGTTACGTTGAACAGAAGGTGCGGCGCAATGACGATGGTGACAATGCGGCCGAAGACGGCCAGCATTTCCTGCTTGGATCCCTGGACCAGTATCACCAGCGCACCACTGATACCACTTGCAAAAATCACGGCAAAAAGCATGTTCCGGCTTCTTGAATGCCGGATCGGCAGGATACCACTGAACTCCACACAGAAAGCCACCATGAAGGTGGACAATATCACCATACCAGCCTTGGACAGTTTCTCCAGAGGCAATTCAGCAATTCCCTCATGATGGATGAAGACATTGTAGTAACTCGCACAGAAGGCCAGACAGATCAGGGCATACAGCAAGTAAATGGTGTACTCACGATCTGACACCAGGTAAAGTGCGATGAAATAGGCAAACAGCAGCAAGGACAGCGTGAAGGTGGTTTGTACCAATACCACTCCAAGAATATTGCGGAAAAATACATCCGTGGCTATCCTCTCAACCGTCCCTATATACAGAGTATCCAGCCCCCAATTTTCATAGGCAGGATATGCCTCATAAACCAGACTGTTCGGTTCATCCCCGTAATTCAGTAGATCCGGAGACAGGTGGACGCTTGTGGCCGCACGTATACTTGAATTATAGACACCATCCGTATACCGACCCCTGGCCAGTATCTCTATACCATTGAGGTAAATACGGTGGGGATACTCGGCTATGCCTGCGTTCAGGGCAAGGGCCTGCCCGGCCAGGGCCTGGTCAACCTTGAAAAAAGTCCTGAAGGTGTACATTCCGGGCTTGCCAGCTGGCAAGGAAGGCAGCACCCCGCCCTGGTAAAGCAAAGCCCCCGGAGATGACAGATCTATGTCCAGCCAGGCTTGTTCCTGCCGGTCCGACGGGTACAAGATGAAACTGCTCAGAGGCACACGCGACTTGGAAGAAGTAAAACTGGTTACCTCTGAAAGAGGAACCCCGGCTTGGGCTTGGGCTTGGCAAAGCACACCGGTGAGCGTGATTGCCAGCCAGAAGACGCGGCCTTTGAGCAGAAATCCGTGCACCAGATTATCCTCAGCCAAGTTGCGACCAGACCAGATAGCCGGTATAGACTGCGTAGATGACCATAAGCAGGGCTCCCTCGAGCCGGTTGATCCTTCCGGGCTTTTTATAACCCAGGCACATGGGCAAAAGGATTACTGTCAGGCCAGCCATGACCACCCAGTCACGGTACAGCACCTCAGGCCCTACCTGCATGGGAGAAACAGCCCCTGCGATGCCAACCACCACCAGCAGGTTGAACATGTTCGATCCTATGACATTGCCAAGAGCCAGATCATGCTCGTTTTTCCTGATTGCCACTAGCGAGGAAGCCAACTCGGGCAGTGAGGTACCAACAGCGACAATGGTAAGACCAATCACCAGATCACTTACACCCAGCCCCTTGGCTATCCCGACAGCACCCCACACCAACAGGCGCGAGGAGGCAATCAGGACCACCAAGCCAGAGACAAGCCAGAACAAGGACAACTTCAGGCTCATGGACTTGGCGTCCACCTCGCGTGAGAACTCCTCGGCCAGGATATCGCCTTTGCCTCTGGCAGCCGATCGTATGGTCCATACCATCATCATGATGAACAGGACCAGCAGCACGGCTGCTTCTTTCAGGCCCAGCAGACCGTCCAGAAGCAGCAAACCGCTCACAAGGGTAATTCCCAGCAGGATCGGCAATTCCTTGATGACCACCCTGGATGCCACCGAAATGGGACTAAGCACAGCAGTGAGCCCGAGGATGAGGCCTATGTTGACAATATTGGATCCATAGGCATTACCCAGAGCCACCCCGGGATTCCCCTGGGCAGAGGCAAGGGCCGACACCACCATCTCGGGCATGGAGGTACCGAATCCGATTATGACCATGCCGATCAACAGAGGCGACATACCGGCATACCGTGCTGCCGTTGCGGCACCATCCACGAACTTGCCTGCGCTCCAGACAAGAAGTACCAAGCCTGCGGCAATAGCGACAAAAAACAGGATCATGTCGACTCCTTCAGAAACAACCCACCAGGATTCATGCTCATCAGAGACCAGCCTTCCTGAGCCCTTCCCGCACTGACCTTGCACTGCCACCGGTGATGGTATTCATGCCGGCGAAAACCACTACGCCGATCAGCAACAAGCCGGCAGGTATCACCGCAAGATGCAGCTTGATACCTATCACGGCACTGGCTGACCTTGGATCAGCGGCAAAACCGGTCAGGCCATGGACAGCCCAGAAGATCAGAGCCTGGCTGGCGTACGAAAGCCGACCAAAGAAAGCCCTGAAACCCATGTACAAGCCATCCTCCCGCTTGCCGCTGCGCAATACCAGCTCATCGATCACATCCGCCATGGCGGGAGTCATGAACAGCCAGAAGCCACCGAAACCTAGCCCCCAGAAAGTTATCATGACCGTGAATCCCAGCTGGCTGGATACAAAGAACATAGGCAAGGAGAATACGGCCATCACCAAGGCCGACGCCATCAGGGTCCGCTGGTTGCTGCCCAGCCTGCGGCCCAGGAACATCCACAGAGGCACGGAAACCAGGGCCCCGACAAGCATGCCGGCAAATATGAGGGTTGTATCCCCGCTGCCGCCGGGCAGTACATAGTCACCTATATAGTGGATGGAGGCCGTCATGCTCATCATAGCCGACTGGTAGAAGAAATACAGCAAGATGAAGGCCATGAAATTACGATGCCCAAGTGCCTGCCTGAGCTGGGAGAAAAAGCCGTCGCCCTCGGGGCCCTTGCTCCTGCGGTCCTCTACATCCGCCAGGTACCGGTCTATCATGCCCCTGTCTTCCCTGACCCCGGGGAGCAGAAGGAACACAGCCGCCAGTCCCGCAAGCGCAAAAACCCAGGCATTGGATACATAACTGGCAGGCTGGCCGTACCGTATGAACATGGTGGGCAAGAGGAAGCCGGCGGCAATACCCAGGATGCCCACCGCGGTTGCTATACCGGCTGTCTTGTTGCGCTCGCGGGTACCACGGAACTTGTCAGGGAAGATCGACTGGTAATTCACTTCCCAGAGGGTATAAAGCGTGTCAAAAAGGCAGGTGCTGACCACCATCCAGATGAATACCGGCACAGGACGCAGAGCCGCATCAAAGCCAGCGGGCAGCGCGAAGATTGCCACGAACGAAAGGACCCACAGAAAGGCACCTGAGGCTATCCAGGGGAAGCGCCTGCCCAGGCGGCTGGCCAGTG
>JAVEXH010000226.1:0-5386 GCA_034004175.1 Spirochaetia bacterium | reverse complement strand
CTGTGCCGGTACCAGCCCCAGGGCTTCTGCCGGGAAAGGCTCGGATGACAGATCAACTGCATCATCACCAGGATACAGGAGGACGCACCGCTTGGCCGGGTCCGCCAGAAGCTCCCTGACCCGCGGATTTTCGTCAAAACCAAGGCCGGGAATTATTTCCGAACCGGCCAGGTTCAGGCAGGCCAGACGGCCGGTGCCGCTTTTCTGCCTGCGCCATTCCTTGTCGTGCATGAGCAGGACTATCTTGGTGCGCACAGGCAGGGGTGCCTCGGTGGGGCAGAGGCAGGAGGAGGCAGGGCGCATGCAACGGTAGCAGTTCTCTCTATCCATGCCCCTAGTCTAACCTGGAACGGCTCTTGTCGTCCTGGCCCGCGCAAGGGCCTTGCGTATGCCCTCGTAGCCTGTGCAGCGGCAGATATTGCTCTGCATCCATTCCCGGTCAGCCTCATCATCGGGTTCCGGGTGGGCAGCCAGGAGGGCTACGGCGTTCATGATCATGCCGGGGGTGCAGAAACCGCACTGGAAGCCGTTTTCGGCGGCAAAGGCCTTCTGTACCGGATGGTCACGCAAGCCCTCTATGGTGGTTATCCTGGCAGACCCGCATTCCACGGCCAGGACCATGCATGACTTGACCGGCTTGCCATCCATCAGCACTGTGCAAGCCCCGCAGTCGCCATTTTCGCAACCACATTTCGGGCCGGTAAGACCCAGTTTTTCACGCAGGAGACGCAGAAGGGTGTCCCCTGGCTGGGCGGCCACCCGCCTGTCTTCGCCATTCACGTTCAGGTGCAGGTCGATGATGCCGGCGTATTCTTTCATGACAATTCCTCCAGGGCGGAACCGAGCAGAAGCCCCAGCAGGGCCACGCGATAGTCTCCCGATGCCCGCTGGTCGCCCCGGGGAGACCCCAGGGCATCCAGGACGGCCTCCATTATGGAAGAGGCACCGGCGGAAGAGGCACCGGCAGGCGAGGCACCTGCCGACAAGGCCGCGTCGGCTGCATCGGACCTCAGCGGATACGGGTGGGCTCCACTTGCCGCCAGGCGGAACTCTGCTCCGTCGCGGACCAGGCACAGGGTAACCAGAGGATAGTCAACCGGCCCTGTCCTGGTCCTGCGCCGGTGGGCCCAGGGCAGGGCTGCAAAATCGGCTGGCAGACTGAAGTTCAGGACCAGCTCACCAGGTTCCAATACCAGGCGCTTGTCGAAGCGCTCACGCAGGCGCCAGGTCTTCCGTACCGGAGCTGTACCGCCCAGGCCCGGGGCAACCGAAACAGCGGTGGCATCGGCCAGCAGCAAGGGTAGTACAGCTTCCCGGTAGGGCAGCATGCCGGCGATATTGCCACCCAGGCTAAGGCGGTTGCGCACGGTACGGTCCGCGATGCCCTTGATGGTTGCAGACAGGAGTGGGAAGCCTGGCCAGTCTTCAAGGGTAGCCAGGGGCAGGGCGGCTCCAAGGGCTATCCTGCCTGCCTGGGTCTCAAGGATCATTGTTTCAGCCAGGTTCTTCACATCGATCAGGGTGGTGAGCGGGTAGGCTGCCGAGCGCCTGGCCGTGGTGGTAATCTCGGTGCCACCGGCCAGGTATCTGGCCCCGGGGTGGGAACTCCAGGCCAGTACCGCTTCCTCGGGGCTGTCTACCTGTATATAGGTGATGTCGGTGGCTATCATGTACCGGCCTCCCTGAGCTTGCTCCAGAGGTATTCCGGGGTCAGAGGCAGTTCGCAGAGCTGGATGCCCGCAGCCACCGAGGCCGCCTGGGCAAGGGCCCCGGGCATACCGATTATGCCTTGTTCCCCGAGGCCGCGGGCGCCGTAGGGGCCGTCTCCCTGGGGAGTTTCAACAAAGTCCACGAAATACTGCGGATCCTCGCCATAGCGCAGCACCTTGTAGTCACGCAGGCTGCCGTTCTGCACCCCCTCACGGGAGTCGAAGGTAAAGGCCTCCCGGGTGGCATAGCCTATGCCCATGCCCATGGCTCCGACAATCTGGCCCCGGGCAAGGGCTGGGTGTATCACCTTGCCCACATCCATGGCACAGGCCGACTTCAGTATCTTCAGTGTGCCGTCCCGCGGGTCCAGTTCCAGCTCGACGCCTTCAGCGCCGAGGGTCCATTCCAGCCCTGGCCGGCCTTCACCGGTATCGGGGTCCATGTTGGACAGCTGTCTGGCTATGTAGCGGCCACGGCCGATCACCGGCCCACCGATGGCATTGCCGTCGGGGTATACGTAGCCGAGCACTACCTGTGAGAGCTGAAGGCCCTGTTCCGGGTCGTCCCGGATGAAGACCCGGCCACCGTGCACTTCCAGGTCTTCCTCGGGGCAGCGCAGGGGGGCTGCCGCCGTCCGTTTTATCTGGCGGACTGCATCGGCCACTGCTTCGAGGGCTGCACGGCCGGCCATGAAGAGGGAGCGGCTGGCTGCGGTGGTCCAGTCATGGGGGGAGGTATCGGTATCCACCTCGGGTATCACCCTGACCATGGCCGGATCCATGTCCAGCGCCTCGGCCACGATCAGGCGCAGGCCCTCGAAGGTGCCCTGGCCTATCTCCACCACCCCGGTGGCCAGGCTCACACTGCCGTCCTCTGCAAACTGCAGGATGGCACCGGCATCGGTGAAGGTGGGTATGGCCGGGGCCTTCCAGAAGCAGGCCAGGCCTTTGGCCCGCACCTTGCCGTCAGGCAGCACTACCCGTCGTCCGGCGTCCCAGTCCAGTCTCTTCCTGACTTCTGCAATGCAGGCAGGCAGGTTGCCGGTATTGGGGTCAAGCAGGGCTCCCGTCGGGGTGGTATCCCCGGGCCTTACCGCATTTTTCAGCCTCAGTCGGGCCGGATCCATGCCCAGTTTGTCTGCCAGCAGATCCATGGCCCGCTCGGTGGCGTATGACAGTTCTATGTGACCAAAGCCGCGGTAGGCCGTGGCAAAGGGATGGTTTGTGTACACGCAGACGGTATCGGCCTTCACGTTGGGTATGTTGTACGGCCCGGTACAGGCCACCCCGGCAGCCCGGGACACATTCACCGCGTAATCGGCATAGGCTCCGGAGTCAAACAGCAACTCCATGTCCGCTGCCAGCAGCGTTCCATCAGAGCTTGCCCCCAGCTTTACCCTTGACTGCAAGCCAGGGCGGCCCGGGCTGGACAGCATATCGGCTTCCCTGGTATTGGCCAGCCGCACAGGCCGGCCGGGAAAACGCATGGCCAGGAGGCAAGCCAGAGGTTCCAGCTGTATGCCGGCCTTGCCGCCGAAGCCACCACCCACCGGGGCGACCAGAACCTCTATGTCCCGCTCGGGCAGGCCCAGGCCCTTGGACAGCAGTGTGCGGACGCCGAAGGGAGACTGGGTGGAACTGCTTACCCTGAGCCTGCCGTCCAGACCGAACTCGGCCACCGCAACCCGGGGCTCCATGGCCACGTGATCCCCCGGAGGAAAGGAGAACCAGCCTTCTGCCACCACCCCGGCGGCCGCAAAGGCTGCATCCGGGTCGCCCTTGCGGATACGGGTCCGGTTGGCCACATTGCTGCCAGGCTCAGGAAGGATGGCGGGTATCCGCCGGTAGGAACCGAGATCCGGGTGCAGGATTGGCGCACCGGGCTCAAGAGCCGCCCGGGGGCTTCCAAGGGCTGGCAGAGGCTCGAACTCCACCTTCACCAACCGGACGGCCGCCATGGCTGCTGCCTCGTCGTCGGCTACCACCACCGCTAGTGGTTCCCCGTAATACCGTACCGTATCCCGGGCAAGAGGGGGTTTGTCGCCCATGTACAGGCCAATGAGAATCGCCGGCCAGTCGGCGCCGGTGAAGACGCCCCTGACTCCTGGCATTTCCGCGGCGGTGGTGCAATCCACAGACATGATCCGCGCATGGGCGTGGGGGCTGTACAGCACCGCGGTGTGCAGGGTGCCTGGCCGTATCCTGTCGTCGGTATAGCGGATGGTGCCGCTTGCCTTGGCTGGCGCGTCAACCCGTTGGGGTGATGTTCCAAGGTGGTTTTTGCTGGTCATACTGATAGTGTATCTCCCCGGATCGTGCTCCGCAAATAACGGCAATAGTTCCGCCTTGCACACGCCTGTACAGCTGACTACACTAGTGTGGTGAGTACTGAAAAAGCATACAGGGAAAAGTACCTGGCCCTGCATAAGGAATATCTCCGCCTGCGACAGAAGCATGTACAGCTTGCCAGGCAGTATGCTGTCAGCAAAAAGCTGTTCAGGCAGCTTCTGGGCAACTACAACGCCATCCGCAAGAGGTACATGATCATACAGAAACACGCCGGCGATGCGGTGAAGCGGTATTTTGATCAGGTGGCAAAGGCTCATTACGAGCTGATTCTGGGTAGTGACCGCCGTGTCCTGTTCGTTTCGGAAACCTTTCTTGCCAGAATCGAAATGGAAAGAACCGAGTTCGAGGATTCCTTCTATATTGACGTATTGTTCGACCGTTACCTGCCCCAGGCGCCAGACAAGGCTGGTTCGGTTCCGGTAGAGCCCTTCCGTTTCCCTGTGATGCTGAAGAATTACGGTGAAGGATCAGTCCATGTACACCCCTACCATTATTTCTCTGTGTCCGGTGATCTTTCGTACAGCAAGAAGTATCAGGAATGGGTATACCGCCTGAAAGCCGAAGATGTCAGTGCCAGTGTGGAACTTGAATATTTCCAGAAGACCGACAAGCTCATAACCTCCCTGAGTCTTGCCAACAACCAGTTGATGGTTGCCAACAAGAACGTGGAGATGCACAAGATCATCGTAATGCTCCTCACCTGTTCCCTCATCGAGGAATACAGCAGGGAGACTTCCCAGCACATCGAACGCATGAGACACATCTCGGAGTTGCTGGCCAATGAGTGCAAACAGCGTGGGCTCATAAATGCCAATGGCAGGGATCTTGACGATTTTGTGAAGGATATCCAGTACACTTCGGTGCTGCACGATATAGGCAAGATGGGCGTACCGCGTACCATATTGTCAAAACCCGCCAAACTTACCCCCGAGGAGTACGAGGTGGTCAAGGAGCATACCGTCCGTGGTGCAGGATACATCAGGCGCATCATAGACCACTTGTCGGCATCACCGGGGTACTCCTCGTATCTGGGCTTCCTGGACATACCGTATGCAATCTGCCTCTCCCACCACGAGCGCTGGGATGGCAAGGGTTATCCTCTGGGCATCAGTGGGGATGCCATACCCATGCCGGCCCGTATTGTTGCGGTGGCAGATACCTACGACGCGATTCGGGGACACCGTTCCTACGATGTATCCAGAACCCACGTGCAAGCCATGGAAATCATCAAGGCAGAGTCTGGCAGGCAGTTTGACCCAGCGGTTGTCGGCGCTTTCATGGCCATCGAGCCTCTGCTGGCTGATATCCGTTACTGAAAGAGCATCATG
>JAVEXH010000225.1:0-5392 GCA_034004175.1 Spirochaetia bacterium | reverse complement strand
CATTGAACTGTTCGTGCTTGACGACGGCTGGTTCGGGGAGCGCAACGACGACAAGCGCGGCCTGGGTGACTGGACAGTCAATAAAAAGAAGCTGCCAGGCGGGCTGTCGGCCCTGGCTAAAAAGATAACAGCCCTGGGCCTGCAGTTCGGCATCTGGGTGGAGCCGGAGATGGTAAACGAGGACAGCCGCCTCTTCCGGGAGCACCCCGATTGGGCGGTGAGCAGTCCCGGTCGGGAGCCCTCCCGGAGCCGCAACCAGCTGGTACTGGACCTGTGCAAGCCCGAGGTCAGGCAGCATCTGATCGAGGCCATGAGCGCGGTATTCTCGTCCGCAGAAATTTCCTACGTGAAGTGGGACATGAACCGCAACCTGTCGGACCAGTACTCAGGCTCCTTGCCTGCAGACAGGCAGGGCGAGTTCAACCACCGCTATGTGCTGGGGCTGTACGAGATCCTGGGTGAGCTGACAAAGCGCTTCCCGGACATACTGTTCGAGTCCTGTGCCTCCGGGGGCAACCGCTTCGACCTGGGCATGCTGTGCTACATGCCCCAGGTGTGGACCAGCGACAACACCGATGCCTACACCCGCTTGAGCATCCAGAATGGTAGCTCATACGGCTACCCGCAATCGGTGATGGGAGCCCATGTATCGGCCAGCCCCAACATGCAGAGCCTCCGGGCAAGCGGCGTGGAGACCCGGTTCAATGTGGCGGCCTTTGGCTTGCTGGGTTACGAGCTGGATCTGACCATGCTATCCACCTTTGACCGCAAGGTGATCAAAGAACAGGTGGCTTTCTACAAGGCCCACCGGCGGCTGCTGCAGTTCGGCCGCTTCAGCCGGATCCGGCCGCCACTGGACAACAGAAGCGGGACGGGTTCCGGCAGAAACCAGGATGCACCCAAGACCCTGTGGCAGGTCTGCTCCGATGACGGTCGGCAGGTCATAGCCGGCCTCTTCCAGGGCCCGGCCCAGGTGGGCAAACCCCAGGACATCCTGCGAGCCATCGGGCTGGACGAGGCGGCTGATTACCGGGTCTCCGGGCGCAGGCAGTACCTGAACGTGCGGGCCTTCGGCAACCTGGTGAACCGCGTACTGCCCGTAAAGATACGGGGAGACGGGATAGTACATTCAGTGCTGGCGGATCACTACATGTTTGCCATGACGGAAGAGGAATACCGGGCCGGCGGTGACCTTCTGAACGCCAGCGGGATCATCCTGAAGCAGCAGTTCTGCGGTCCTGGCTACAACCAGGACGTGCGTCTACTGTCGGATTACGGATCGCGGCTGTATGTGATGGAGGCCCAGCCCTGAGCCATGGCTCAGAGCCTGGCTTCCCCACTCAGCTTCTCAAGCGGCAGATGGCAGTAGATGTAGTGGCTATCTGAAAGGTCTACCTTCGGCGGTGGTGTGTTGTCGCAGATATCCCCTATCTTCTTGTGGCAGCGCCCTGCGAAGGGACAGCCCACAATCTTCCTGGTGGGGTTCGGCGGGGAACCTTCCAGCCGGATGGTCTTGCGCTTGCGTGAAGGGTCCACTTCCGGTGCCGCGGAGAGCAGGGCTTCGGTATACGGGTGATAGGGCGGGGTAACCACCTCGTCACGCCGACCGTACTCGCAGATCCGGCCAAGGTACATCACCAGGATGTGGTCGCTGATGTAGTTTACCACGTTCAGGTCATGGGAAATGAACATGTACGAGGTGCCGGACTCGCCCTGCAGGTCATTGAGCAGGTTCAGGACCGAGGCCTGTACGGAAACGTCCAGTGCCGAGGTTGCTTCGTCGCAGATAAGCAACCGCGGGGAAGACAGGAAGGCTCTGGCCACCGCGACCCGCTGCTTCTCGCCGCCGCTCAGTTGGGTGGACTTGCGGTCCAGGTATTCCTTGCCGAGATCAACCTTGTTCAGCAGTTCGACGATGCGCTTGTTCCGCTCCGCTGCGGACTTGATTCCCAGCAGTTTCTTCAAGGGTCTGTCCAGTATCCGGGCAATGGTGAAGGACGGGTTCAGGCTGCGCCCTGGGTTCTGGAATATCAGCTGGATGTCCCGCAGGGTCTCCTGTGACCGTTTCTGCCAGGGCACCGAGATATCCTTGCCGTCAAAGCTGACTGTCCCCGAGCTTGGAGTCAACAGGCCGCTGACAACCAGTCCGGTGGTACTCTTGCCGCAGCCGGATTCGCCCACTATGCCAAGCACATCGTTCCGTTTCACTTCTATGCTTACACCGTCCAGGGCACGGACTACCAGCTTCTGGCCGCGGTACTGTTTGTATACATCTTTCAGGTCGACCAGAGGAGCGCCATCCCAATCAGCAGCCTCGGCTACGGCTTTGGCAGCCACCTTTTCGGCTGCTTCTTCCGGAGTCGCAGCCTTCTGGGGCAGGCGCACCTGATCCGGGATGTCCTTGGCATAGGCCCTGTCGCAGGCTGCAAGATGGCCAGGCTCCCGCTCCTGCATGCCGTACATCGACTCACAACTGGCATTGCGCTTGATGCAGCGCGATACAAAGGGGCAGCCTGATTCCTGGGCACTGCGCTTGGTTACATAGCCTGGTATGGTATTGAGGACAGCGTTTTCCTTCTTGATCCCAGCCCGGGGCATGCAGTTTATGAGGGCCCGGGTATAAGGATGCTTGGGATGTTCGTACAACTGTTGCTGTGGGCCGGTTTCCACAATTTCACCACGGTACATAACCGCGATACGGTCCGACACCTTGTTCACGATTCCTATGTCGTGGGAGATGTAGATGATGGACATCTCGAAGCGTTCTTTGAGGTCCGCGATTATGTCCAGGATCACCGCCTCGGTGGTTACATCCAGGGCTGTGGTGGGTTCGTCCAGTATCATGACATCCGGGCGGCACAGCAGGGCCATGGCAATGCAGATGCGCTGCTGTATGCCGCCGCTCACCTGATGGGGATAGCGGCCGACTATGCCCCTGGCATCACCCAGAGACAGGTCGCGCAGGGCCTGGATGCTTTGTTCCCTCGCTGCCTTTCTGGTGGCTCCGTGGTGAAACCGGGTGACCTCATCAAGCTGGTCCCCTATGGTCAGGGACGGGTTCAGGGCCGAATAGGGGTTCTGGTAGACCATGGCTATGCGGTTGCCGCGGATGGGCTGCATTTCCTTGTGGGATTTAAGCAGCAGGTCTTCACCCTTGAACAGCACTGCACCGCTGCGTTTTGCGTTGGAGGCCAGGTAGTCCATGATGGCATACGACAGGGTGCTTTTTCCGCAGCCCGACTCGCCAATCACGCCCAGAGCCTCTTTCCTGCCCAGATCAAAGGACAGATCCCTGACCGCCACCACTGATCCGGTGGGAGTTCCGTAACGCACGGTCAGGTTGCGTACGCTCAGGATGGGTTTATTCGTCATGTATCAACACCTTGCTGAGGAAATCCGAGAACAGTGAGATGGCTATCACCAGGGAGGCTATGGCCAGGGACGGATACAGGACTGCCCAGGGAGCTTCCCGGATGATGGTCTTGTTCTCTATCACCATCATGCCCCAGTCGGGGGTCGGGGGCTGGAGCCCCACACCCAGGAAGCCCAGGGAGGCTATCATCATGATGGAATAGGCAAACCGTGCGGTTACCTCCACGATTATGGGGCCTATGGTATTGGGCAGTATCTCCACGAACATGATGTAGAAATGCGACTCTCCGCGCAGCCTGGCGGCATCTACGTATTCGTTGCCCTTGCAGGACAGCAGGGCTCCCCTGGCTACCCTGGCTGTTGCCGGCGTGTAGGCAATGGATACGATGAGGGTCAGGGTCTGTATGTTTGAATCACCCAGGACGCCGAGAACCACCATGGAAAGCACCAGCGGTGGAATGGCCATGAGTATGTCCATTACCCGCAGGAAGGCTGAATCAACCCAGCCGCCGAAATAGCCTGCAGAGAAGCCGATAATGATGCCAGCAAGGGATGACAGGAGGCTGGTCATCAGGGCAATGCTCAGGATGGAGCGGCTGCCGAATATGATCCGGGCCAGTATATCCCTGCCAAGGGCATCGGTACCAAGCAGGTGGCCGTTTACTCCAGGAGCTGTCATCTGGTTGCCCATATCCATGGCCGAGTAACTTATGCGCATGAACGAGGGGCCTGCAAATGCGGCAACTACCCAGAACAGGATAACCAGCAAAGCCGGGATAACTATGGGATTCCGGCGCAGCAGGAAGGTAAAGTGTTTCATGCCTCGCCTCCCTGGAACCGTATCCTTGGATTCAGATAGGCATACAGCAGGTCGGTGACAAAGGTGGAGACCACGAAGATGGCCGTTATGAAAAGCACACAGGCTTCTATCATCGGTACATCCAGGGTCTTTACCGCTGACATGGTAAGGGAGCCCAGGCCTGGAAAGCCGAAGAGGGTTTCCACAACGATGAGGCCGCCGAACAGCCAGCCCATGTTCATGCCTATGATGGTAATGGTCGGCAGGAGGGCGTTCTTCAGTGCATGCTTGAATATCACCGTCCGCCAGGGCAAGCCCTTGAGGACCGCGGTGCGGACATAATTGGAGTTCATCACGCCGATCATGGAGGAACGCTGCATCCGGGATACATAGCCGAACATGACAAAGGTTATGGACAGCGCCGGCAGGACCAGTATGTTCAGGTTGCCCCAGAGTGTCTCGCCTATGGGTATGACACTGGCTATGGGCAGCACCTTCAACTGTACGGAGAAGATGGTCATGAGTATGATGCCCGAGACGAACTCCGGCAGGGCCATGGTGGCCAGTCCCAGGAAGGAGATGACCGAATCCGTGGTCTTTCCTGCCCGGATACCTGCCAGTACACCGAGTACTATCGATACAGGAACGTAGAAAAGCAGGGCAGTAAGGGCAAGTATCATCGAATTGCCTACCCTGCGCCAGAAGATCGACGCTATCCTCACACCGCGCATGTAGATAGACTCGCCGAGATCGCCCCGCAGCATGCCGCCAGCCCAGCGGGCATAGCGGACAAGCACGGGGTCATCCAGGCCCATGGCCTCCCTGAGGGAGGCCACGGATTCAGGCGTTGCGCTCTGGCCCAGAACCCGCTGGGCCGCATCTCCGGGCATAAGCTCTACCAGCAGGAAGATGAGCACAGACATGACCACCAGGGTCAGGGCCATGCCGCCCAGGCGCTTCAAGACTGAACGCGACAGGCTCATTCAGACGCCTTTATTGAAGCATACTTGTACTGTGGCAGCATGGTGATGGGCTGGCGGAAGTCGGTCACACCTTCTTTCATGGCCACAAGATACGGCACCTGGACATTGAGCAAGGTACCAGCTTCAAAGAAGCGCTGCTGCAACCTGGTGTACAGTTCCTGCCTGGCCGCATCATCGGTCTCGGACAGTATGCCTGCTATCAATGTGTCTACCTCTGCATCGTTGATGTGTGATTCAT
>JAVEXH010000224.1:0-5394 GCA_034004175.1 Spirochaetia bacterium | reverse complement strand
CACCCGGCAAGGATCCAAAGGCCAGGCTGAAGAAGACATCCGAATACGGCATACAGCTCAGGGAGAAGCGGAAGTACCGGGCCGCCTATGGCCTGGGAGAGCGCCAGCTCAGGAACCTGTGCGACAAGGCCCTGCACGACCGGGGCTCCACCGGAGACGCCATCCTGAGCCGTCTGGAATCCAGAGTGTCAAACGTGGTATTCCGCCTCGGCTGGGCTGCCTCACGGCACCAGGCCAGGCAGGTAGTATCCCATGGGCACGTTGCGGTGAACGGTAAACGCCTGAACATACCCGGCGCAGCGCTCCGTGCCGGTGACAGACTGGAATTCCGGGGTCCGCAGTCCCTGATCACCCAAGCCAGGGAACGCATAGCCTCGGGTTCGGCAGCCCTGCCCTCCTGGCTTGCCCGTGAACCCGACGGATTGGTCGGCAGGCTCAGCGCAAAACCCGACCCAGCTGAAGCTTCGGTACCGGGGAAGGTAAGCATGCTGGTGGAGTTTTACGCGCGGTAAATGTATCAGGGCTACGCTGGAACAGGAATTCACCGGCTTTATGGAGGTTCCGCAAAGGCAGCCACCAATATGGAGTGATGCCAGGACTCCGCCTTTCTTTACTATATCATCAGCATAGTCAAGGCTGCAGTAGTTCCGTGGTATCCAGGGTCCTGGTTATGGACGCAATGAGCCCATGGTCGCCCTCGGTCATGCCCTTGTATACCAGTACAGAGAAGCCGCCCCCATCGTCGATGTCCAAAGCCCCGGCAACCAGATGGCCTGAATCCCGGTGCCAGGTAGCGTCTGTTTGCCATCTCTCAGCGCTCGGCAGAAAGCCTGGATCTCACCGTCACCCCGTTCAAGGATCAGCCTCTGATCCTCTCCCATGGCAGCCTCTGTCATCTGGGTCCAGTATTCGGGATATGAAACATCAACCGAGGCAACAGGCAGGTAGCCCTTCCGCTTCAGCACACCCAGGTCGGCCATGGACGCCGCTCCACTCCAGCTGCCAGAAATCCGGCCCTTGTGCATCACTGTGGATGGAACTGAAACACAAAGGCTGACACCTGATCACTCCCTGACAAACAGAACCACAATCCCCAGCGCAACGGCAATGGCAGCCGCTGAAGTCCAGGCCAGTGCAGCCACCCCGAAGTTCACGTACAGCGAGGGGCCGGTGAACCCGGCAAGAGTGGCACCGATCATGGTGATCGCCGTTCCCAGGGTCATCACCTGGCCACGTTTTGCAGGCACCTGTTCGCTGAGCAGCGGAAAATACGAAACAATGTTGAACTCGAAGAACATGCGTGCCAGGGCAATGCCCACCACAGCGGGGATGACACCCCTGTCCAGGAAAGGCAGGGCCAGGTAGGCTGCCAGCGAACCTCCTATGCCAATCAGCACGCTTCGTTTCTTGCCTATCCGGTCGGTAAAAACGCTCACAGCCACGCTTGCAACCAGATCAAAGCAGCCTACAACCAGGGCTACCAATCCGAGAGCCGCCGCGTCCAACCCGTAATGGCTGGCCAGCCAGGCACCGTGGCTTATCATCACCTGCATGGCCGCGAAGAAACTGAGCATGGCAGACAGGATAGTGGCATAGGTCGAACGCCAGTTGTCGCCTACCAGGAAAATCGAAAGCATCCGTGTTACAACAGTGGCCTGTGCGTTCGTCATTGCCGTAGCCGCGGGGAGTTCCTCCGTCCCATCCATATTCTCCGCGCCCTCGGCAGACGCCGTAGCCAGTCTTTGGCTACCCGCCATCACATCGCCCGGCATGGCACCAAACACAAAACTCATCACCAGCATTCCCGCGGCAAGCAGGAAGAAGGGCATGCGCCAACTGGTGGCGGCAATCAGCACACCCACAAGGGACAGACCGAAAATACCGGTCAAGGCCCAGGAATACTCGATCATGCCAAGTCCGCGTGCCCGCAGTCTGTATGGCAGATGGCTGCTGACAAAGGCCTGCAGGTTGGGCACAAAGGCACTGGTTCCAAGGCCGGACAGCAGTATGGCCACCAAGACCATCCAGGGGGCGGTGCTCAAGGCCATCAGGAGGCAACCCGCTGCGGTAACCAGCAAGGCTACCCGTATTATCAAGCGGTAACCAAAGCGGTCGGACAGCGCACCGCTGAAAGGCGCAAAGACACCCATGGCACTGCGGAGGCCAACCATCCGACCCAGTTCAACGACACTGGTACCGATGCCGGAGGCTATCAGCGGCAGAAAAGGGTTGAATATCTGGGAACCGATATCCACCACCAGCTTGGCCGATATGCCGGTGCCTATGAGGCGGCGGAAGGACAGGCCTGTTTTATCATCTAGATGCACACTATGTTCCTCTTTTCACAGGGAAATACTATACGCGATAAGGCTTCACGATTGTAACACATAGTCAACAAAGACCAGCCACCAGGTACCGGCTTGTGGGCTCAAGCAATCGGCTATGTGCGTCCGCATGTTGCAGGCAGCCGTTAATGAAAGTAAGATGTGCCATGCCCGGACCACAGGTAGACGATTTCAGGATAGACGACGCTGAGTACATCTTCATGATGGAATCAATTCATCCCAGGGATTTCGAGATGAACTTCCACCGTCACGATTTCTTCGAACTTACCTATGTCCTCGGAGGTCGGGGACGATACGAATTGCTGGATCCCAAGGGCACCAACAGTACAGTGCCGGTAGAGTCGAACCAGATGCTGCTCTGGGATGGCCGCGTTCCACACAAGGCGCAGGACGATCCAGAAAACCCGCTGCGGCAGAGCATTGTAATCTTCGACCTTGCATATCTGAAGCATCCAGGAGTCGCACAGGAATTGCAGAGGCAACTCGCACGATCGAACCCCCTGGTGATACGGAATCCCATGTTTACCACACGGCTCAAGCCACTCATGCGGACTATCATGATGGAACTCAGCAGCAAGAAAAAACTGTGCCCCGAAGTGGTATACAGTAACCTGCTCAACGTACTCACAACCATGCTGCGTACTTCGATGGACCTTGAGCACCTGAGCAATGATACATTGGACAGCCGGATAAAAAAGGCTGTTGCATACATCCACGAAAATTATTTCAACCATATCAGTGTAAAGGAAATGGCGTCCTACTGTTCCCTGTCAGTCCGCCACTTCTCTGAACTCTTCAAGAGGCATACTTCACAGACGTTCATACAATACCTTCACGCCTACCGGATAGAGATCGTCAAGAAAGCCCTGTGCGAAACCACCAGGTCGATTACGGAAATTGCCTTCGAGGCAGGCTATGATGATCCTGCCCATTTCATCCAGCATTTCAGGAAGCTGTCAGGCACTACCCCAAGCCAGTACCGCAAACTGCAGAGGGGAACTTTTGATGCAGGATACCGCCAGAAACAGCAAGGACTGGCTCCTGATCCGCAAAGTACAAAACCTTGAAACACTGCATACTGGTAATGCTTGATAAACCGGGAGGAAAGACGCAATGACAGGCAAAGAAAGACTTGATGCAGCCCTGAATTTCACCGAGGCTGACCGCGTACCCTTCGACCTTGGCGGAACCAGCGTCTCGACCATTGCCAAGACAGCCTTCCACAAAGCCATGCACCATCGGGGACATGCCGGACTCGGCTATGTTCCCCACGACATCGATCCCATCCAGCAGATTGTCTTCCCGGACAGGAAGACCATAGAGGCTCTGGGCATAGATACCCAGCGTTTCGGCCTGCCCCGATTGTTCGGTGAAGCGACAGGTCCGGTGGCTACAGACGGCATCCTGAAGCTGACCGACCAGTTCGACTGCGACTGGCAATTCGACCCTTCCCAGGATTTCTACTACAACCAGACCTCCAACCCACTCAAGGATTTCGAAACCATAGCTGAAGGCCTGCCTGGTTACACCTTCCCCACCCTGGTGGGCAGGAAAGAGGCTGTGTACGCTGCCCTCGATGCCCAGTTGCCGGAAACCCGATGCACCCAGGGCCTGGTACTTGACCGCAACTGCGCCGGCCTTACCGAAGTGGCGTTCAGGATCCGCGGGTACGAGCAGTTCTTCATGGATATGGCTCTTGATCCTGCGGGTGCGGAGAAGCTCCTGGACCGCATCCTGGCCTACAAACTGGAGTACTGGGATGTCTTCTCGGCTTATGTGCTGGAACACAAACTGGACAACCAGGCCGTGGTTGCGGTGGAGTGCGACGATCTTGGCACCCAGTATTCCCTGCTGTTCTCACCGGAGATGCTCAAGCGCATAGTCATGCCGCGGCAGAGGATGCTGATACAGCATATCAAGAAACGCCTGCCTGGCATCAAGGTTCTTTACCACTCCGACGGGGCCATCTTCGAGCTGATACCCGATCTCATCGATATGGGTGTGGACGCTCTGAACCCGGTCCAGTTCACCGCTGCCGGCATGGACCTGAAGCTGCTCAAGAAGGAATTCGGCTCGCAGTTGTGTTTCTGGGGTGCAGGCATCGACACCCAGGATACCCTGCCCCACGGTACTCCAGAAAGCATCCGTGAAGAAGTGAAACGCAACCTGGACATACTGGCCCCCGGCGGCGGCTTTGTGTTCACCACCGTACACAATGTGCAGGCCGATGTACCGCCTGAGAATTTCTGGGCGCTGTGGGATGCCTTCATGGAGTTCAGCGGCTACTGACCAGGGTCAGTACGGGTCAACCAACAAGCCACCAATGACCGGGCGACCAGAGGCAAGCAGAAGCACTCATTGGTCCGCCCGGAAGCACTCATGGATCCGGCCATGGGTGCTTCAGAATTTTTCTTTGAACGAAGTAATTTCCATATCATCGAAGGCGGCAATGTCGCGGACTTTCTCGTTGAACCGCGGCAGGTGCGCCAGCATTCCTTCCCGTGTGCGGAAGGGATCATCCTTCTTCAGCGGCAACTGGATGATTTTCCCCATGGCAGCTGATTCATAGATGGCGGTGATCAGCTCCACCGCTGCCCTGCCGCTCTCGCCACCCACAAGGGGCTTCCCACCCGTTTCGATGGCATGGATGAAGTCACCGATATGGCCGGCATGGTGCTCATAAGTCAGTTTCGGAAGCCCCTCATAGGCAGCCAGAAAACGCTTCTCCGTGGCTTCATCAACCAGTGGAAATCCGTTGCTCCGCTGTCTGCAGGCAGAAACCTTGAAGGGTATGCTTACCCCCAACTGCTCCAGCTGGAAGTTCAGCAACTGTGGTTCACCATGATGCATCAGTGAGCTGGTTATCTGCCCAAGACTGCCATCGGGGAACCGCAACATGGCCATGGACAGGTCTTCTTCCTCCGAATTGTCGTGGGCAAGGTTTCCCATGATGGCCGTCACTTCCGATGGCAGACCTTTTATCCATAGCAACAGGTCTATGTGATGCACCGCATGGCTGAAGGTGCAGCCACCGCCATCGGATTGCCAG
>JAVEXH010000223.1:0-5411 GCA_034004175.1 Spirochaetia bacterium | reverse complement strand
GGGCAAGAAGACCAAGACCGGCTACAGCACCGACATTTCAGTACTGGAAGAGCTGGCCAGGGAGGACCCGGTACCGGCCCTCATACTCAGGCACCGCACCCTGCAGAAACTGAAGAGCACCTATGTGGACGCCCTGGTACAGCTGGCTGAAACCGACCCGCGCATCCGGACCCACTTCGTGCAGACCGGCACGGCTACCGGCCGCCTGTCCAGCCGCGACCCCAATCTGCAGAACATCCCGGTCCGGGAGGAAGAAGGACGCCGCATACGTTCATCCTTTGTGGCCGCCCCGGGCAGGATGCTGGTCTCGGCAGACTACTCACAGATAGAACTGGTGGTCTTTGCCCACCTGTCCGGCGACCCCGAGCTGCGCAAGGCCTTCATCGACGGGGCCGATGTACACCGCCGCACGGCAGCCCTGATCCTGGGCAAGGAAGAATCGGAGGTAAGCCCCCAGGAGCGCCGGGCTGCCAAGACCATCAATTTCGGCGTCATCTATGGCATGGGTGCCTTCCGGCTGGCTCAGGAACTGGGCATACCCAGGGCAGAAGCCCAGAAGTTCATAGACGCCTATTTTGCACGCTATGCCGGTGTGGCAGCCTTCATCAGGAATACCGTAGAGGCTACCAAGCGCGATGGCTATGTTTCGACCATACTGGGCCGCCGCCGTCCGGTGCCGCTCATAAACAGCCGCAACGCCAACGAACGCCAGGCAGCCGAGCGCATAGCCGTGAACACACCCATCCAGGGTTCAGCGGCAGACATCATGAAACTGGCCATGCTCAAGGTGGATGCTGTCATCAAGGAACGCTTCCCGGAAGCACGACTGCTGCTGCAGGTCCACGATGAATTGATACTGGAGGCTCCGGAAGCAATTGCTCCAGCCGTGGCAGCCGCCGTGGAGGAAGCCATGGCCAGCGCCCACACACTGTCACTGCCCCTGCGGGTAGGTGTGGAACTGGCCCGTAACTGGGGAGGCATGCATTGATGCTCGGCCTGACCGGGGGGTACTGCGCCGGAAAAAGCGAGGTTGCAGCCATCCTCAGCAGTCTGGGCTGGACCTGCGTGGATGTGGACGCTATGGGACACCGGGCTCTGGAGTACAGTCTGCCCGAGGTGGTAAAGCTGCTTGGCCCGTCTGCACGGAGACCGGATGGTTTGCCCGACCGCAGGGCCATAGGCCGGCTGGTTTTTGCCGACAAGTCCTTGATGGGACAATTCGAGACTCTGGTGCATCCTGTGATGTTTGCCCTCACCGATGAGGCCATTGTGGCCGCCGGCGGAGAACTAGGAGGGAAGGTCTGCCTGGATGCGGCCATCCTGTACCGCCTGCCCCAAGCCTCCCGATGCCAGACCATCCTTGAAGTACGTGCACCCCTGCTTGCCCGGCTACGGCGCGGCATGGCCAGGGATGGACTGGGGCTCCTCCGGATACTGCAAAGGATACTCAGCCAGCACAATCTGAAGCAGTCAAGAACATCATACGAATCCAGGATAATCACGGTAAACAATGCCGGTGACAGACAGAAACTGGTCCATACCATCCAGACCCTGGCAAAGCAAGGATTCCGGACACTATAGCCACGGGCAGGACCAGCCGCTGATGCCGGACAATGCCGGGGAGTCCGGGCAGACCTTTTAGGGCCCGGCATGCTAAACTGGGCCGCGGGTATACCGATAATGGAAGGGAATCACCGTCCACTTTCATCGTGGCTCGGAGCTTCTGGAGGGGCGAGCAATGCCGATCGAAACCAAAAAGGTCCTGTGGACCGCTTTATCAGTCCTTATCGTTCTTGTAGTGGCCTTTGGCATAGCCCTGGCGTTTGTGGTACCCAGGGGAGATTCGGCCATGGCCCCCGCATCGATCGGTTCCACGACTCCTCCACGGGTCGCCGCCCCCGAGGCTTACATCAGAACCGCCGAACCCGCCCCGATCCCACAGGCCCCAGGCAGCACGGCTCCGGCTTCCGACAGTGGTGTGATCATCGTCTACGGTGAAAAACCAGCCACTCCGGCCTTGCCGGCCTCTGAAACACCAGTCGGCCAGACCAGTGCCACGGGAACAGCCGCCTCAGCGACCACTGCCGCCGGCTCAACCACCACCGCAACTCCTGCTACCCCAGCCAAGCCGTATACCCCGGCACCACCGGCCAGCAGTGCTCCCAAAGCCACAGCACAGACCGCTGCCGCCAAACCAGCCGCTGCCGCCAAGCCTGCGGCAACAGCAACGGTCACCGAATACTGGATACAGGCGGCCAGCTTCACTTCCCGTTCACGGGCAGAGGATCTGCAACGTTCCCTAGTGGAGAAAGGCCTGTCGTCACTCATCACCATAAAGGAAATAGACGGCACACCCTACTTCAGGGTACGCATAGGACCATACAATGCAAAAACAGAGGCCGACGGCTGGCTGGCCAAGGTGCGCCAGATGGCCGGTTGCGAAGAGGCCTATGTATCCATGCAGACAGTACAACGATCCAATTGATATGAAACCTGCCACCAAGACTACGGAACAACCCAGGCATTCATCTGACGAGCGCTTCAGAGGCTTCAATTTTGCCAGGGTAAACCTTTTCATGCTCGGCTTCATCTGCCTGCTCCTGGCCGGAGCCGCCCTGAAGCTGACCACTCCGGTGGTCCTGCCTTTCGTGATAGCGGTGCTCCTTACCTTCGTGCTGGAGCCGATCATCTATGTGCTTGAAAAGATAAAAATACCCAGGGCCATAGGCGCTGTTGTCATAGTCCTGGTACTCGGCGTAGGAGTCTATCTTGTAGGTGCAATACTGTTCACCAGCCTGCGCACCATCATATCCTTGTACCCGAAATACGAGCTGCGCTTCACGGAGATCTACATCCGGGTGGCCATCATGTTCAATCTACCCTACAACGAACACCTGAGCCTCTTCCAGAACCTGTGGACCCAGCTGGACCTCGGATCAAGGATACAGGCCATTGCCCTGTCATCCTCCGAAGCCTTCCTGAACTTCCTGGGAAATGCGGTGATGGTAACCCTCTTCGTGGTATTCCTGCTCCTGGAGATGGGCCATTTCCGCGACCGGGTGGAACTGGCATTCGAGGGCAAGCTGTCTTCGAAGATTCAGGTGATAATTTCCAGTACAGTAACCCAGGTAGCCCGTTATCTAAGTACCAAGTTCGTTATCAGTCTGGCTACAGGCATCCTGGTCTGGTTCAATCTGGTGATCATAGACATGGATTTTCCGGTGGTCTGGGGTGTCATCGCCTTCATTCTGAACTTCATTCCGAATATCGGCTCCATAGCCTGTGGTGGTGGAATAACCCTCTTTGCCCTGGTACAGTTCTGGCCCGATCCAACCCCGATCATCATAGCGGCGGCAGGTGTTACCGGCATAAATATGCTGCTGGGTAACATCCTGGAGCCAAAGATCATGGGAGACAACCTCGGGCTGTCACCCTTCGTCGTCCTGGTTTCCTTGCTGTTGTGGGGCTGGCTGTGGGGATTCACCGGTTTGATTGTTGCCGTGCCCATGACAGTGATCGTGAAGATTATCTGCGAGAATATTCCGATACTGGAACCGGTCTCCATCCTGCTCGGCTCCTACAAGGCCGCCAAACTGAAGGAACTTGCCATCGCAGTTCCTGCTGAGGGGCCGACTTCCGTTCTGACCACTGACTCATCCAGGGATCCGGGCACTGACCAAACCAGTTCCACACGCCAAACTGCAAACGCCCCGGGACTCGCAGACATGATGGCCAGAGGAAACAAGGAAGATTCCGGCAGCAAGAAGCCGGACTAGCTGAATCAGCCTGGACTGGCCGGGCCAGCCGAATAAAAGGCACCAAGGGCCGCTATCATCATATCGTGGTCCAAGGCTCCTGCGGTCTCACGGGCCGAGTGCATGGCCAGCATGGGCACCCCCACATCAACAGTGCGCACCCCGAGCAAGGCAGAACTGACAGGTCCTATGGTGGAGCCAGGAGCCAGGTCCGCGCGCATGCGGAACCGCTGGCAGGGTACGCCTGCCTGCTCACACCAACTCCGGAACATGGCCTCCCCTATAGCCTCGGTGGCATAGCGCACGTTGGCATTGGCCTTTACCGCCGGTCCGCCATTGAGCACAGGAGCAAAATCCTCGTCGAACTTGTCCGCGTAGGCTGGGTGCCAGGCCTGGGCTCCGTCTACCGAGACCTGGAAAGACCGTGCCAGTGCCCGGTAGCTGTCTTCTGTTGCGCCTGCACTGGCACCATCATGCCGTGAGGCAAGACAAATCCGGTTGATGAGGGTTGGCAAGAGGCTGGAAGCAGCACCCCTGCTGGTGCCCGATCCAATTTCTTCGTTGTCGAAGAGAACGGCCATCTGGCTGTGGGCTGTAACCCTGGCGGCACAGAAAGCGGTCAGGATGGCATGGCAGCCGGCCAGGTTGTCTATCCGTGGAGCCGACAGTATCTCTTCATCCTTGCCGTAGACGAAGGATCTGGCTGCATCGGAGAAGGTCAGCTCGGCACTGATGATATCGGTCTCCGGTACTCCCAGTTCGGCAGCCAGCGCTGAAAGCACCCAACTGGACGATGCGGAATCCTTCCCGGAGGGCTTTGCCGATCCCGTGGCAGCCACCAGGGGAAGAAGGGCTGTGTGTATCGGATATTCTACACCCTTGTTGGCTTCTCGGTTGAAGTGTATGGCAAGGTTCGGGATCTGGGCCATGGGCCTGGCAAAATTGACAAGCCCCACTCTGAAGCCGCCATCCGGAGCCCGGGTCACCACACGCCCGGCAAGGGACAGAGGTCTATCCAGCCAGGAACTGTGTATGGGGCCACCATAGACCTCAACCGCCACACGCTGCATGCCTCTGGACTCCACTGACTTCTCGATCCTGGCCCTGAGACCAGGTGCATCGGTGTGGGCACCGGCAATGGCAAAGCCGGCATCCGCAGGAGTGCTGGTACCAGTACGGAAGGCAATCAGGGCTGAATCGTCCCGGACCACGAAATACAGGGAACCGGTATCCAGCTTCCAGCTGTCGCCCTCGTACAGGCGCACAGCGCCGTGGGCCTTGAGCAAAGCCACTGATGAATCAACGGCATGAAAAGCTGTGGGGGAGGCGTCGATATAATCGCACAAGGCACGGATATGATTGGTGGACATGTGTTCTACTGCACACGGCTGGCAAGGCGGTTGGCAAGGCGGCCGGCGAGGGCTCTGGACTCGAACCAGGCACGTATCAAGGCAGCCCGCGTCTCGCCAAGGGCAGCAGCGCTGTCTACACCCAGACCGGTCCGTTCCTCGATGAGGACGTTCAAGGTAGCCTCAAGGGACAGGCCCCTGTCGCGTACCAGATGCCGCACGCGCAGGAGCAGGGCCAGGTCGGCATCAGTCCAGGCACGTCGCCCGGACTGGCTGCGGGTCGGCGACAGTATGGGCAGGGCATGTT
>JAVEXH010000222.1:0-5420 GCA_034004175.1 Spirochaetia bacterium | reverse complement strand
ATGCTGCCCTCGCAGTTGCCCCGGTGGACATGAATACCTGTGTCGTAATCGCGACTCATGCAGGAGACGAACGGGCCCTCAGGCGCTTTACCGGTTCCGGATACCGGTATCTTGGTTTCCTGGGTTCCAGGCGCAAGGTGCGGGTACTGGTTGACAAATTGCGTGCAGAGGGTTTCCCGAAGGATCAGCTGGATACCATACGAGCACCCATCGGGCTGGATCTGGGAGCCGAAACTCCTGAAGAGATCGCTGTCTCCGTAATGGCAGAGATCATGGCTGTGGTCTCAGGCCGCGATGCCGCACCACTGTCCGGACGGGATGGAGAACTGGTTGTGGTCCGTGGTGGCGGTGATCTTGGCACCGGCGTGGTGGTACGACTGAAGGCAGCCGGATTCAGGGTCGCAATCCTTGAAACCGCCAATCCTCTGGCCATCAGGCGCACGGTCAGCCTTGCGGAAGCGGTATACGAGGGACAGAGCACGGTAGAAGGTGTACAGGCACGCCTGACTGCAAATCTGGATGAAGCCAGAGCCCTGCTGGCAGATGGCTCTGTCCCCGTACTGATAGACCCTGATTGCAAATTCCTGCCAGCCCTTGAACCCTTCGCCCTGGTCGATGCCGTGATGGCCAAGCGCAATACCGGCGTACGGCGGGGCATGGCTCCTGCAGTCATTGCATTGGGCCCGGGATTCGAGGCAGGCGGCGATGTCGATGCGGTGATCGAGACAAACCGTGGTCACGATCTTGGCAGGGTCATCCTGCGTGGCTGCGCCTTGGCCGATACCGGTGTACCAGGAAACATAGCCGGCAGGAGTGCCGAGCGGGTCATCAAGTCACCTGTATCCGGGGAAATAGAGGCAATCGCGGCTATAGGGCAGACCATGAAGGCAGGAGATCCTGTTATGGCCATTCGCAATGTAGAAGACCGGGTTCTGGTGACTGCGGCCATCAACGGGGTGTTGCGCGGAATGATTCGCCCAGGGCTTGTGGTTGCCGCAGGTGAAAAGATTGCCGACATTGACCCAAGATGCGAGCCAGGCCACTGTTGGACCGTCTCGGACAAGGCACGGGCAGTGGCTGGAGGCGTGCTGGAGGCTTTGTTGCATCTCAGGGGAAGGGTCAAGCGCTGAGCCAGTGGCCGTTGTTCAGAAGCCAAGGCCTTCCAGGCACCGGATGGCCCGGTACTTGATCAGCGTATCCAGGTTCTTGTCCACCGGCACTCTCTCCTGTGGAATGAAACCACCTGCCATGTGGGCGTGACCTCCTCCGAAACCGAGCCCCTCCACCAGTGTCCTTACAAAAGTGCTGGCTGGAATGCCCTTGTTGATCGATCTGACCGACAATTTCACTCCTTCGGGCCTCAGGGAATAAGCTACGGTGACATCAACATTTTCCAGTGACAATACGATATCACTCGATGCGCCGATGAGGCCATCGTTGGCATCGTCCAGTTTTAGAAAAGCTACCGGACCATAGACTTCAACAGTCCTGAAGGCCTCGGCGTACAATTTCAGGTCCTGCAGGGTAATCTGGTTCCCGCGGATCTGCTTGATCAGTTCAGAATCAGACAAAGGATGCAGGAGGTAGAACATCTCCACATCAAGTGGCGAGACGGCCCTTGTCAGGTTGTCTGTATCGATGAAAATACCATACAGTAGAGCGGTGGCAACAAGCCTGGGTGGTGTGATGCCACTATTGAAATAGTATTCAGCTACAATGGCAGAACACGAGCCTACATCGGGGCGTACATCCATGTAGCGGTATTTTGAGTCCGGTCTGAGCTCATGGTGGTCTATGACCGCTATTTCGACTGTTGGCACCAGGCAATGCAGGTTTGTGTTGCCCTTCTGGACATCAACCAGGACTATCCAGTCTTCGGCGTCCATGGCCTGGATGCTGGCTATGGGCCACAATTCCATCTTGAATAATTCCAGCATTTTCCTGGAATCCGCCTTTTCTATTTCCCTGTCGTAGATGATACGCGACGGGATACCTTTCTCCATAAGTAAAAGCCGCAATCCATGGGCAGAGGCTATGGCGTCAGGGTCAGGCACGTCATGGGTCTGGATGAAGACATCTCCTGGTGCTTTTCTGAGTATCCCGGCGAGTTCATCGATACCGCGTGGCATGTAACATCCTTTCCCGAGCCTGCATACTTGTTTGTTGCCTGGCGTATAAAGAGTAACGACTGCACAGCCGTGGTGCAAGCATAGCCGATTTCCGCTGGCGTGATCCGGCTTTGATATTGCCACCGTTTGATTCCTGAGTATACTTTAAAGCCATGTTCCAGAGAATGAGCGAAAAACCTTCTGCCATCCTCATTCCTCTCATACTTGCTGTAAGCATGCTGACGGTGACGGGATTCAGCGTCGCCGGCCTCAGCCTTCTGCGCATAATTGATTACAACAAGGCCATCAGCCAGGCAGGGCTCATCCGTGGCGGTCTTCAGCGTATGGTCAAGCTTGAACTTGCAGGTATACAGACTGAAAGTGATCGCCTGACAATTGATGAATTCATCCTGCGCTTGCGCAGTGGGCCGACCAGATTCGATACGCGTAAATTCGATGCCCTGGATGCCAGCATACAGAATCTGCACGATACAGTACTCGCTTGGCGCAACGGCCAGACAGAAAATGACAGGATCCGTTTGATCCAGGACAGCGAGTCCCTCTGGCAATTGACCAATGACATCGCTTTTGATTTCACCGCTTCATCAACCTTGAGTAGGCAAACCTTCATCTGGGGCATCATCATCTCCGGGCTTGGAGTCATGCTATCCGGATTTGCCGTATATGTATCCAAGTTCCTGATCCAGGACAAGGTAGAGGTCGAAGCATCTTTTGATACCATGACAGGCGCATTGCGCAGGGATCGATTTCTTGACCGGCTGGAAGCCTTCATCCTGGCCAAAGGCAAGAATGAATACATAGGCGTGGTCATGATGGATCTGGATCATTTCAAGCGCATCAATGATGGCTATGGCCATGATGCGGGTGACAGGGTTCTGGCGGCGGTCTCCGGGGCACTGAAATCATTGCTGCGCTCCGACGATGCCTTCGGTAGACTTGGAGGCGAGGAATTCGCGGTGGCCATACGCAGCAAGGATCCAAGGGCTGCACGCTTGTTTGCCGAGCGGGCCAGAGCGGCCGTGGAATCCCTGAGACTGGAACGCCTGCCCATAATGACAGTAAGCGCGGGGGTTGTCCTGACTCGTATCAATGAAAAACCACTGGAGGTTCTGAAAAGGGCCGATTCATTCCTGTATGCCGCCAAAGCAGCCGGGCGCAACAGGGTCCGAAGTGAATGAGAGTCATGCCGCCTTGTCGCTGTACCGCATAGCTGTATATAATCCTGCCTTGTAGCCAGCAGCGCTGGCAAACCAGAAACAATACTTGCGCCCCAACGGCCCCTACGGAGGATTACATGAACCCGGCACTGGAAACCCTCAAGGAACGTGGCTTCCTTCAGCAATGCACCGACCTGGAAGCCCTTTCAAAACTCATGGACGAGGGTCCAGTCACATTCTACGTAGGGTGCGATCCCACCGGTCCCTCCCTGCATATAGGTCACATGGTGCCATTTTTTGCCTTCCGCCACCTCATGGGGTTCGGCCACCGGGGAATAGCACTGGTAGGCGGTGGTACAGCCCGTATCGGTGATCCTTCCGGCAAGAGCGACATGCGCAAGATGCTCACTTACGAGCAGCTTGACGCCAATGCAGCATCAATAGAAGCCCAGTTGGACCGTTTTGTAGGCTTTGATGGCAAGAATGCCTTCACCGACAACAACAAGAACTGGCTGGCAAACCTCAATTACATAGATTTCCTTCGTGACATAGGCCGGCATTTTTCGGTCAACCGCATGCTGTCTTTCGAAGCCTACCGCATGCGCCTGGAGACTGGTCTGACTTTCATAGAATTCAACTACCAGTTATTGCAGAGTTTTGACTTTCTTGAACTGTTCCGTCGCCATGGTTGCCGTCTGCAGATAGGCGGTGATGATCAGTGGGGGAACATCGTTGCTGGCATGGAACTGATCCGCCGGGTGGAAGGCGGAGAGGCCTACGGGCTTACCTTCCCTCTGGTTACCACCAGCGACGGCAAGAAGATGGGCAAGACTGAAAAAGGTGCTCTCTTCCTTGATCCGGCCATCACCACACCCTATGAGTTCTTCCAGTACTGGCGCAATATCGACGATGCCGATGTCCTGCGCTTCCTGCTGATGTTCACGTTCCTGCCAGCGGATGAGTGTCGTTCCCTGATAGCTCCGGAGAAGAACATAAACGAGGCCAAGGAAAAGCTGGCTTTTGAGATAACTGCCCTGATCCACGGAAGAGATGCAGCCGAACAGGCTCTGGCTGGTGCACGGGCTGCATTCGGAGGCAGTGGAGATCGTAGCGCCATGCCCACTGTTGCCCTGCCCAGGGAACGCTTCGAGGCCGGCTATCGGGTTCTGGACCTGTTTCTGGATGCCGGTCTGGTTTCATCCAAGAGCGATGCACGGCGCCTGGTTCAGCAGGGCGGAGCGACTGTGGGCGACTCTATCTGGACTGATGAAAAACTGCCGGTTCCTGTGAGTCTGCTGGATGCCAGCGGAGAGCTGATCCTGAGGGCAGGCAAGAAGCGTTTTGCCCGGGTAACGAGTGTGTAACTGAATGAGAAGGGCCGCGGCGGCTTCCGGTTTTTCGGGTATCCTGCGCTTGTTGCGTGAACACGCTTTCCTCCGGTATTCGGATGCAGGACGGCAGGAATACGACCGGAGGCTTTCCTCGGCCAACCAATTGTTCACAAACCTTGTTGCATCTGCCACCGGCCTGGCATTGCCAGTACCAGCCGGGTATGTGGATCTGAACGGGATTTCTGATGGCACTTTTACGAGTCTTGTTCGCACTGTCCGCAGGGTAGTGGTCAGATTACGCAGGAAACCATCAGGATGTTCGGCAGAAAAATCCCGCGAGTTGGAGAAGATGTATATGATCTGGGAAAAAGCATCCGTATTGTTGGCAGCATTGCCGGAGTGATGGATGCGAGGATCAGCCTTGTATCCGTGTTGATGGCGAACGGATGTCAAATTGTACCGTGAACTCAGCTCCATTCCGGTTTGCCCATGAGAGAGTCCCCCCAATTTGAAGCGTGAGCGCTTCGGCCAGCTTCATGCCAAGGCTGGAGCCGGCCAGAGGATCAAACCCTTCCTGCAGACCTTCACCATCGTCTGCCACACTCATGCGGACTGTACGGGCTGAGCTTGAGAGGCTAATTGCGATCCTGCCATTCTTTTCCCCTGCATGCTTGAAAGCATTGGAGACCAGTTCGTTGAGGATCAGGGCAAGGGGAATGGCTTGGTCCATGTCCAGCCATACCGAATCGATGGAGAGCTCCATCCTGGGAACATTCAGCCTACCTGAGGATTGTACCTGCAGA
>JAVEXH010000221.1:0-5426 GCA_034004175.1 Spirochaetia bacterium | reverse complement strand
GCCAACCAGAAGACCATACAGACCCAGGATGCATCCCTTGGCAAGCTGATAAACGAAGTAGCCAGAGTATAAAGGTAGGATAGGATTATGGTACGAAGTCTGTGGACCGCCGCGAGCGGCATGATAGGCCAGCAGGCCAGCATTGATACGATATCCAACAACCTGGCAAATGTGAACACTTCGGGCTACAAGCGCATGCGCGCTGATTTCGAGGACCTGATCTACCAGACTGTCCGCGTTGCTGGTACGCCAGCCACCGAAGACACGGTGGTTCCCGTGCCGGTGCAGATGGGCCACGGCGTTAAGCTGTCTGCCACCCAGCGCCAGTTTACCCAGGGAAACCTGCAAAACACGGAGAATGTCTCCGATGTTGCCATCATGGGTGACGGTTTCTTCCGAATCATGATGTACGACGGTTCCTACGCCTACAGCCGGGACGGTGCTTTCAAGATTGACAGCAACGGGCAGTTCGTGACTTCCAATGGCTACAAGCTGATGCCCGAGGTGATACTGCCCGAGGATTTCATTCCCGAGACCTTGTCCATCAGCCAGGACGGCCGTGTGAGTGTGAAGATTCCCGGCCAGGACGACCCGGTGGATGTGGGGCGGCTGGAACTGTACCGCTTCCCCAACCCGGTGGGCCTGACGGCGGTGGGTGAGAACCTGTTCAAGATTTCCAATGCCTCCGGCGACGCTTTGCCTGGCCGGCCGGGTTTTGACGGGATGGGCAAGACCATACACCGTTTCCTGGAAATGTCCAACGTGTCGGTGGTACGCGAGATGGTAAGCATGATAACCGCCCAGCGCGCCTACGAGTTCAACTCCAAGACCATCCAGACCAGCGACAACATGCTGGGCACCGCCACAAACCTGAAGCGCTAAGGATCAGCTAGATGACCATAGACAGTGCGACCCTGGCCTACCATAACCGCCCCCTGAAAACCCCGACCGCCCTCCAGGGCTCGGGCGCACGCATGGCTCCCAACGCACCGGTTGACCGCAATTCACCGCTGTACAAGCAGTGCCAGGAGTTCGAGCAGATCTTCATGAAGATGATGCTCAAGGAGATGCAGGGCAGCCTCGGCAAGGACACCCTGATGAGCGGCGGCTATGCCGAGGAGATCTTCCAGGACATGCTGAACGACGAATACGCCACCAGCATGACCAAGAGCGCCGGATTCGGCCTGGCCGATCAGGTGTACAGGGAACTGGCAAGAATTTAACCACTCCCCGCTCCGCCCCGAATGTACGGGCTTGTACCCAGGCATTCTATTCAAATAAGCGGCGGGGCCTGCCCGATGAAACGACCCTTCGCTTAACGCGAGGGGTCGTTTCATTGGGCACCCTCCGCCCTTCTCAGACAAAGCATGCGGGAATTTGGCGGGTTCTCCCGGGGCGGGACGGGACTTGGTTTTGCATATGAGGTGGAATGAGTGGGGGTGGCCGCACGAGGTCAGTCGCTGGGTATGAGTACAGTCTAACCAAGCCGCTGGACATGACTGATGACTATGAAGCCTTGGGGCAGGATCATGATACCTGGTTGCATACCTGATTACATTTCCACCCCCGGAAGAACCAGCCAAATTCCAGCACTCTTTGTCTAACAGGGGCGGAGGGTGTCAGGTAAAATGCGCCCCTCGCGTTTAGCGAGGGGTCATTTTACCTGACAGGCCCCCCGCCTATTGGGAAACCAGGCTTGGCAGTATTCCCATACATAGCGGCGAGGCGGGGTTGTTACTCGATCTGCCTGGTTTCATCCTTGAATTTGAAGAATGCTATGGCCTCTGCGAGCCTGGCAGCATTGTCGGACAATTCTGTGGCGGTTGCCGCTACTGATGCTGATTGATCGGCCAGCTCGACACTGGTGGCGCTGAACTCTTCTGCTATGGAGGCATTGTGCTGGACAACGGAATCCAGCTGGTTGATGGCGGTGCTTATCTGGCTGACTCCCGAATCCTGTTCCCTTGAGGCAACGCTGATTTCTTCCACCAGTTCCGCAGTCTTGCGGATATCCGGGACTATGCCTTCGAGCATGGCACCTGCTTCCTCTGCAATGGCGACGCTCTGTCTGGCCACTGCGGATATCTCCCCTGCTGCAATTTTGGAACGTTCGGCCAGCTTGCCGACCTCGCTGGCTACAACCGCAAAACCCTTGCCGTGTTCGCCTGCCCTGGCAGCTTCGATACTGGCATTGAGGGACAGCATATTGGTCTGCCGCGCTATCTCCTCGACTATACTGATCTTCTCTGCGATCGACCGCATAGCCTGGACAGTCTCTCGTACATTGTCCCTGCCTTTGCCGGCATCGACAGCTGCCTTCGATGCAATACGCTCAGTCTGTCCGGCATTCTCCGCATTCTGCCTTATGTTGGCGCTCATCTGTTCGACGCTGGCAGAGACTTCCTCTGCACTAGCGGCTTGCTCAGCCGATCCTTCGGAAAGGCGCTCGGAAGCTTCGGCAATGCCAGCTACACCGGTTGACATCTGCTCTGCGGCTTCAGCCAACTCTCTGGATCCATAGGCTGTACGGTCTCCGGCCTGCCGTACAAAGGCGATCATCTCACGAAGCTTTCCTACCGTCGCATCCATGGACCGGGCCAGATCGCCCAATTCATCACCCCGGACAAGAAGGGATGGGTCGATACTATTGTCCAGTTCGCCGGATGACAACAGAAAAGCAGCTGCATCGATTGCCTTCACAGGCCGGATTATCGATCTGATGGAAAACAACGTCATGGAGAATATCGCGATTACTATTGCCATGAATGCGGCAATGATCAGGAACATGGTCATGGATCTTATCGATGCGGTAGCACTGGCCTCCGCTTCCTGGATGGGAACACCGATAAACAGGATTCCGATAACCCGACCAGAGGCATCCTTGATTGGAGAATAGGCGGTAAAATACTGCTCCCCGAGTATCGTCGCCTTGCCAAGGTAATCCTGTCCCCGCGAAATGGGTCCATAGGCTTCGCTGGCTTTGCCCAAAGTAGTCCCGACCGCCCTCTGGCCCTGGGCAGTGAGAATTGTAGTTGTAATCCTGGTAAAATCATCGTCCTTGGCCACGAAGATGGTCGCTACATCCCCCAACTCCCGGCCCAAGGCATCCACCAACTGGTTGTTGCCTTCAATGGCCCGACCCGAGGAGTCGACAAGAATCCCGTCACGGAGAACCAATGAACCATGGTACTTCTCAAGATACAGACGGGCTGCATTCAGATCCGCTTCTATCTTGTTCGTGGTAGTCATCTCGATCAGCCCGGCAGCCAGACTGGAAGCCGACCTGATGCTTATGAAGGTCTGGGCAGCTACTATCACCACCATGATGATCGCGGTCATCAGAAATAGTTTTACCGTCAAGCTGATCCTGGTCGTAGTTCGATCATCCCTGGTCGAAGAGTCTGCCATAACTGCTCCTGTGATTTATGCAAAGGTAAGGCTGGAGGTACATGATTCAAGTAATATCTAGCTATTTTTATCATAAAAACTCCATTTCATCAACCACACCACCCGCCCACCCCGGGTCTGCACACCCGCCCCGCCCCGGATGTACGGGCGAATAGCCACGCATTCATTTCAAATAGCGGCGGGGCCTGCCTGGGAACACACCTCCTGCTTAACGCAGGAGGCGCGGGTTCTCCCGGGGCGGGACGGGACTTGGTTGGCGTTTAGGCTGGTATGAGTAGGGGTGGCCTTACGAGTTCAGTCGCCGGGTATGAGTACATTCTGGCCATGCTGATAGGTTTGGCTGTTGGCAATGAAGCCTTGGGCCTGAATCATGATTCCTGGTTGCGTACATGCTTACAGGCCCGCCCCCGGAGAACCAGCCAAATTCCAGCACTCTTTGTCTAACAGGGGCGGAGGGTGTCAGGTAAAATGCGCCCCTCGCGTTTAGCAAGGGGTCATTTTACCTGACAGGCCCCCCGCCTATTGGGAAACCAGGCTTGGCAATATTCCCATACATAGCGGCGGGGCGGGGGGACTATTATCAGATCTTTCCTGCCATCCTCGCCTTCACCACTTCCAGCACCTCGGGCAGATCCATGCCGAGCTCCTTGAGGTGTTCGGGGGTCGGGCAGCCGTCGCTGGTCCAGCCGCGGCGTTTGAAGACGGCGTCTACCAGGGAGTCGTACTGCTTCATGCGATGCTCCCGGGTGATCTTGACCTTCTCTGCTACGCTCTTGCCGGCGGGGTCGATGCCGATCTTCTCCTTCATCTGCTTGTCGTAGCGCTCTTCCCGGGCCAGGTACTCATCTTCCAGGACGGGACCCATGCCGCGGTACGGTGGATAGTCGTCCTTGCGGTGACCATAACCCTGGCGGATGTTGAAGGTTCGCTGGAAGTTGTAGACCCGCTCGCTCTGGCGGATGAGGCCATCCCAGTCCAGCTTCTCACCGGTAATGGCGGTGTACAATTCGTAATAATTGTGTACGTGCTCGGGTACCTTGTTGGGCTCCGGGTATTTGGCGTTGTCCGATGGTTCCACGTCGTTCCAGGGCAGCTTGCACAGGCCCTGAAGTCCGAACCAGGTGCGGAACATAGGGAAGTAGTGCAAGGCTTCTGCCTTGTCCTCGAAGCTGGGAATGCGGTTGTTCACCATGTCCATGAAGATCAGCCAGGCTTCGTCGTGCTGGGGTCCCTTGTTGGTCAGGTAATAACCACCCTGCTGGGCCAGGGATTCCTTGCCCACGTATTCAGATTGCTCCAGGCCTTTGCCGTGGAGGGCTATGTCCTTCATGAACTGGGCATCGGCCCCGTATTCCCTGGTGAAGTACTCGGCGAGGTATCTGACACCCTGGCCGACCAGTACGCCGAAGCGTTTGCCGTCTGCCATGTCGTGCAGGATCTGGGCAGCGCCCTGCCAGTTGCCCCAGCTGAGGTCTATGCCATCGGTGCGGTTCTTGTTCAGGATGCCATGCTCCCAGCATTCCATCAGGAAGCTGGTCGTGGTGCCGAAGCTGATGGTGTCTATGCCATAGGTGTCGCAGTAGAAATTCAGTTCCAGAATGCCATGAGGATCATAGACATACAGGTTTGGGCCAACGCCGGCAGCGGTCTCGTACTCGGGGCCGTCGACACAGACCTTGGTGCCTTTGTAGGGGCCGGTCTCCAGCAGGAAGTGATCCACTGCATGGGCGCAGGCCATGGTACAGCCGTACCAGCAGCCGTCCGGCAGGTTCTGGCTGAACAGTTTCTCCCAGACCCAGCTGGCCACTTCCGGCCCTCTGGGATCCTGGCCGTATTTATGGTTCTTGGTGGGCAGCAGGTCATAATCGTTCATGACCTCCATCAGGTGGGCAGTACCCTGCTTGCGCATCTTGCACTGCTTGTCGTCGTTGACGACTATCTCGCGGTGCATCTTCAGGCCAAGGCGCTGGACGGCGGCGGGATCGGCGGCGTCGTTGTCGTTCTGGCTAACGCCCTTG
>JAVEXH010000220.1:0-5468 GCA_034004175.1 Spirochaetia bacterium | reverse complement strand
ATCTGCCCCGGGTAGGGCCCAATGGTGACCTGTATTACGAAAACTGGTCATACTGGGATGCAGATCTCAAATCGTCGCCTGTATACCAGGAACGGGCCAATATAACGATAGACCAGATGTATGCACTTTCGGCATACAAGAACCTGTTTTCAGGGGTTGCAACGGTCAATGACCACTTTCCCCATGAAATCAACAGCCCCTTCATACCAGTCCTGCCGATACGGGTGATCGAAGCCTACACCCTTGCCCATGAGTGCTCATCATACGACCTCAAATGGGGAGAGGGCATGGAGATCGAACACGCCAGGGCCCTGGAGCGCAACTGGCCTTTCATCACCCACCTGGAAGAAGGTTTTGACCCCGAGGCCCAGGACGGCATAGGCATACTTGAACGCGCCGGCTGCCTGGACGACCACGATGTATTCATCCATTGCATAGGATTCTCGGATGAGGACATTGCAAAGACCGCCAGGGCAAAGGCATCCATTGCCTGGTGCCCGGCATCCAACATCTTCATGTTCAATGTCACCTGCAAGATACAGAAGATCCTTGCGGCAGGCATAAACGTGGCCATAGGCACTGATTCCACCCATACCGGCTCGGCGAACATCCTCGAGGAAATGCGTTTTGCCAGGGAAACCTACCGGAAACTGTACGGAGAAGACCTTTCAGCCAAGACCCTCTTTGCCATGGTTACCGCCAATCCAGCCAAGGCCTTCCGCATGGAAACCAGCATCGGCAGCCTGGATGCCGGCAAGAATGCCGATATCCTGGTCATGAAGGCCATCAAGGACGACCCGTACGAGAATCTTGCCAGTGCCCGCATGGAAGACATAGAACTGCTGACGGTTGATGGCGTGCCTGTGCTGGCCGAGCGCCGCTTCTCCGACCTTCTGCCCGAGGGGGGCAAGGGCTACGAGGAGATAACCAGCGGAGGCAGGCCGGTTCTGGTAAAAGGCAACCCGGCAACCCTCTACAAGGCTGTCCGGGAGGCGGTGGGGTTCAGGAAAACCCTCGATTATCTGCCATTTGAACCCTGAACATATAATTGTCGTTTGCCATGGCTCAAAACCCTGACTTGTACTATACTGGGGAAGCGCAGCGAATGCGCCGCCCGCTTGTCCATGGGTCGGTCGGGCGAAGATCAACAGCCGAGGGGAACAGATGCCCAAGGTAGGGATATACCGCGCCAATTCGGTCATTTACTTCCAGGGCGACCAGGGAGACAAAATATTCGTCCTGCAGCAAGGCAGGGTAAGTCTCAACTACAACGACATAGAAACCGGAAAACCCATACACGAGATCATACAGACCGGTGAATTCTTCGGCGTAAAGAGTGCCATGGGCCATTATCCCCGGGAAGAAAACGCCGTGGTCCTGCAGGATGCCAACGTACTTGTTTTCACGGTACCCGAGTTCGAGGCCTTCGCCGCGTCAAACATACGAATTGTCATAAAAATGCTTCGGGTCTTCTCCAACCAGTTACGGCGGATACACCGACAGGTGGAGAACCTCATGGAAAATCCGGTAACAGTGAATGCGGAGATCGGCCTGTATAAAACCGGGGAATATTATCTTCGCAATCGCATGTATTCCCAGGCCCGGTATGTCATGAGCCGGTATCTGACCTACTACCCTGCCGGCAAGATGGCCGAGCAGGCTGGACGCTACCTTGAAAGCGCCGAAGCAGCCCTTGCCCGCTATGGCGACGGCCGCGGCCCTGCCCCCCTGGCAGGCAGCGCTGTTCCTGCCCAACCCGCAGGCGGCCCGAGCGAGGACGAAGAAGCCGAAGCAAAACCAGCGGTAAAGCCCCAGGACGGCCAGCGGCTGTCCGATACAGCCAAGGAATATTACAACGCCGTAAGCCTGTTCTCCCAGGGCAAGTACCAGGATGCCCTCAAGGAACTGAAAGTGATTGCGGACAATGCCGACGAGCCTGAATACATAGCCAAGGCCCAGTTCGACATCGGACGTTGCCTGTTCTCCCTGAGCCAGTGGGATCTGGCCATCAAACACTACACCGCCATAGTCCAGGGGGCTCCCAAACACCCGGACATGTCGGATATCCTGTACATAATGGGTCAATCCTGGGAAAAGAAGGGGGACACCCAGCGAGCCAAGGGATTCTTCAAGAAAGTGCTCAGCATGCCGGGTGATGAAGACTCAAGCGCCCGCATCAAGGCCAAAAAAGCCCTGAACGCCCTGGGAGGAGCCTGACCATGTCTGACCTTGCCGGTTTCACCCGCTTTGCCCGCACCTACCAGGCCGGAGAGATCATCTTCTCGGAATTCGAGCCTGGAGACAGTTTCTACCTCATCCAGAACGGCCGGGTACGCATAACCAAGATAGTCGGCGACATAGAAAAGAACATAGACATACTCCAGCCACCAGAAATATTCGGTGAGATGGCCATCCTGGAAGGTACCCCCCGGTCCGCCACCGCCATAGCCATAGAAAACGTGAAGGTCCTGGAGTTCAACCGCGCCAATTTCGAGATACTGATGATGGGCAACCCGCAGATAGCCCTGCGCCTGCTCAAGCTGTTCACCAAACGCATCTACGACCAGAAACGCCGCTTCATGATACTGACCCTGGATGACCCCCAGGCCAAGATTGCCGATGTATTCCTCATGCTGGACGAGACACAGGGCTCCCAGAACCCCGCGGACACAAGCGGCGAGAAGCGTGAGTTCAAGGTGAATGTCGACGATGTAGCCCACTGGGCAGGCATGACCAGCGCGGAAGTCCAGGCCATTCTTGGCCACTTCGTAAAGCAACGCCGGGTGGAACTGTATCCCGACCGCATCGTTGTCCGTAACATAAACGACTTCATCCGCTTCGTTAACTCCAAGCGCAAGAAGTAAGCCTGTCCCGGCAAGCCCCTCCAAACCCCGGTGAACCCGGCACCAAAGTCCCAGGACTTGCCTCCCGCCCCCGGTTTCAGCTATAGTCCCCTCATCCGCCGGGATAGCTCACATGGTAGAGCGGCGCACTCGTAATGCGCAGGTATGCGGTTCGATTCCGCATCTCGGCTGAACAGAAACGCGTCCCTTCCTTGGGGACGCGTTTTTGTTTATAAGCCGAGATGCGGAATCGAACCAAGGGAGCGTCCCAAGCGAATGCGCAGGGCGCGGGGCATGGACGCCCCGCGAGCGACCGCGGCGGCCTGGAAGGAGTGCGCAGGACGACAGCCCGCTTTCAGCGGGCACTCCAATCCATTCCAAATACTCGAACGGGCGAAGCTCGTACGACAGCCCGCTTTCAGCGCGCACTCCAATCCATTCCAAATACTCGAACGAGCGAAGCTCGTACGACAGCGCGCTTTCAGCGCATACATAAACCAATTTCCATTCGACAAACGGCGTACCCGCCGTATGGCGCCGTGCGCTTTCAGCGCACAGATGAATCCATTCCACCCGACAAACCGCGTACTCGCCGTATCCGCATCTCACCTTGAACCTCTCCAGCGAAAGCTGTAGGATACTGGAATGAAAAGATTCCTATTCATAATAGTCATAGTAGCAATGTCTACTTTTTTTTATATCATGGCACCTGAAAAACCAGCCCAATCAAAGAATCCGTATGAGGAAACCAGAGGGCAATTATTGGTACCCCAGCGGAATGTAGCAATCGCTGTACTGGATCTACAGACTGCCGGCCTCTCTTTTACCCGGGGTGCCGATATGGCTCGTTTACGGAAACTAGAGGACGACTTCATTGGATTGCCGGGGGTCTCCAAGGTTGAATCCATACTCAGCGCAAGCCGGGTCATTGCAGTAGGTGAAGACATCATCGTAAGCAAGGCAATTCCCCTGGATGATGCAGCCTTGAGTGACGAATATATGATCAAACTGGATGCTGAACTGGAGGATTTTCCGGAACTGAGTCCTTACATATCCGAGGGCCACAATACACTGCTCTTTTACGTGTACTTCGCGAACAAGAGCACCTCCATCGATGTGCACCGAAGGATGTCGGAACTGCAGGAAAAATGGGAAGCTGAGCTCCCCTTCGATTTTACCGGGCAAGGCCCCATCATCGCCGAAACCGAAAGACTTCTCACAAAGGATATAGCCGTATTCTTCCCTCTGCTCATCCTGATGGTAATTGTGGTTTTCAGCTTGTTCCGCAGTTTCAAAGCCATGATGGCCTCCCTCGGCCTGATCGCCATATCCGCCGGTGCAGCCTATGGCTTTGTACGCTTCCTTGGTATCCAGGACAGCCCACTATTGTTGCTGATACCCGTATTCAGTCTTGGTCTGCTCAGTGATTATGGCATCCATTATTTTTACCACCATTTTCATGTATCGACATTGGATGAAAAACGTGGCCCACGCAAAGCGTTGATGTTCCCCCTGAGTCTGACAGCCCTATCCACAGTTACAGGTTTTGTATCATTGAGCCTGATAAACGGGTCTGGCCATTTACAGGTAGGGCTGATAATCGCGGTTGCCGTCATTGTAACCTGGTTCGGCCTGTTTTACTGGCTGGACTATGGCAACTATCCTGCCCAAGGCAGGGAATTGATGCTGGGTTTTCAGAAAATCCAGGCAAAGTTGTTCGCCAAGGTGGCTGCTCACCGCTACCTCCTGTTTGGGGCTTTGGTCTTGGCGACAATCTGGGGTGGCGTACAATTGGGAAAACTGTCCATCGAACCCTACCCCATAGAGCAGCTTCCGGATACAACAACGGTAAAAAAGGCTGACATGAAAATCAATGAGAGTTTTTATGGAACGGTGCCATTCTTCATTGAAGTAGATACAGGAGAGAAACTGGGCATTCTGCACAAGGAAAGTCTCCTGGCTTTACAGGATATGCACGAGTTGTTTGAAAATGAAAATATCGGGTACGCATTTTCCGTGCTCAGTGTACTCAAGCGCATGAATTTTTATTTCATGGGAGATGAAGAGAGCCTGCTGGAAGGAAACCAGTTCGATGATATGTATGATACGCTGATTGAACAGTATCTCCTCTATTACTCGTCGGGGGTTGATCCTCTTGATTACGAATCCTTGCTGGATAACTCGTACCGGATTTTTTCCATCAAGGGTCTTGCGTATTATCGCAACTACCGGGATCTGGATAACTTCAATACCGTGATCAACACCATGGAGAACTCTTTGCCTGCAGGCTGGACGCTCAAGGTCCATGGCATGGTAGCCCAATTGGCGGAAGAACAGTACAAGCTGGCCAACAACTGGATTCTCTCTTTCTTGGGGGGTAGCCTGCTGATCTTCCTCACCGTACTCATCTATTACCGGAAACTGCGCATGGCACTTCTCAGCCTTATTCCAGGCGTCATCAGCATGGTCATATCTTTCGGCTTCATCGGTATGGCAGGAATCAGCATCGATGCATTCTCGATCATTTTTGTGGCGATCATTACCGGTCTCGTCATCGATTACAGCATCCATACCCTGGCGGCCTTGGAGAACATTCCGGAAATCGATAGCCTGGAGGACGGATTC
>JAVEXH010000219.1:0-5472 GCA_034004175.1 Spirochaetia bacterium | reverse complement strand
CAGCCGTGGTTGTGGAGTGACTGGTGTGAGCTCAGGCTGTGGTTTCAGCTCTGGTATCAACTGTGCGATTTGTACTGGTCTTACCGGTTCCGGTATCCTCTCAGGCTCCACCACTAGCTCAGGTTCAGGAACTGGCTCAGGTTCAACAACCGGTTCAGGCTCCACCACTGGCTCAGGCTCAGGTGCCGGCGTTGGTGGTGGCGGGGCAATGATTGATACGGGACTGTTTGTCTGGACTATGGTTTTGGATGCCACGTCGGCATCCTCTGGTGGTCTGGCTTGTATGGTCGGAGCAGCAGGTGTTGGCATCGGCGCTGCAACAAGGGGTGTGCTGGTGGTGGCTCTGGCCAGTGCTGTAGACCGGGCTGCTATATCGGCGTCTTCCGGGGGCTTGTCCACGATGGATGGAGGAGCAGGACGGGGCGGGCTTGGCTTGGCTATAGGTTCTGGAATTGCAGCTGCGATGGGCTCTGGTTCTGGTTCAACGGTCGGGACAGTTGCAACTGGTTCTGGTTCAGCAGCCAGCACAGTCGTGACCGGTTCTGGTTCGGGAGCAGACGCTACAGCTATGGGTTCTGGTTCCGGTGTCTGCTCAGCCGCGACCAAGACGGGTTCTGGTTCGGGAGCGGGCTCGGCTTCAATCGGTTCTGGTTCTGGTTCTGGTTCCGGGGCAAGTACTGTCCGCACGGGTATATCGGTGGGCAGGGGAACGGTGAGGTCCGAGGGGCCTTGCGGTAACGGGGGTTGTGTCTCGGCTGCCGGAGCTGCCGGGGCAGAAAGGGCTACTGCGGGGGCAGATGCTGTGGCTGGGGGTTTGAAGTCCATGCCGGGGCGGGACCAGACGGAGCCGGAGAGGCGGTCGGCCATGGACCAGGCGCGGCCGGCGCCGCCGTAGACGGAGGCCAGGTAGCTGAAGCGCTCTGCCAGTGCGGGGGCTTCTTCGGTCAGGCCGCTGTACAGCATGGTTGATTCGCTGTAACGGTCCAGTTCGTAGGCGCTGCGGGCCATGCCCAGGACGGCTACGGGGTCTCCTGGTATGAGGCCTGCGGTCCATTCGTAGTACGAGTAGGCCAGTGCGTAGTCTTTGCGCACGAAGGCTATGCTGGCCAGGTTGTTCCAGGCCCAGGGGAAGTCGGCTTTGGCGGCTTCGGCAAAGCGTTCCCAGGCGGCGTCCAGCATGCCGACTCTGGCCAGGGCCATGCCGTATTCGTTGAGTACTTCAGGTTGACGCCGGGTTGCCAGTCGCTTCTCGTAGTCTGCCATGAGGGGTTCGAGTTCCCGGACCACGAGCCGGTCCACACCGGTGTCGAAGGCTGACATGGACAGGGCTTCATCGGGCAGGTCGAAGCGGGCGTTCACGTTCTGGAGGCCGCTGGGTTTGTACGCCTGCCAGTTGAACTGCATGGGGAAGAATCCGGCGGTGCCGGCCTGGTCGTTGTCCATCCATTGCTTGGCTCCGACCCGCCAGGCTTTCACAAAGCCGTCTTTTACCATGGTGATTTCTACCGGCGCCCAGGCCCGGCCATTCTTGAAGATCAGGAGGCCTGGGTCAAAGAATTGCTCCCTGGCTTCGGCTTCGCTTATGCCGAGGTCCAGGGCCATGTAGATGTGGCCTGGTATGGTTATGAAGGCGGTGTGTATGCCCGAGGCTTCAAGGAGGGAGCAATAGAGTATGGACAGGTCGTCGCAGTCACCGCCGCGGTACATGAGGGTCTGGCTCGGGTACTGCAGGTAATCTATCACGGCGGCGTTTTCGGACATGTCGATATAGGCACTGTTGGGGTCTATGACGTAGTTCATGCCGTAGAGTTTGAGGGCTTCGAAGATGCCCAGGGCGTACTGCAGGTTTGGCGGCAGTTCGGTGCGCATGCGGTCCCGCACGATGCTGGATGCGTAGCGGGCAAACCACAGGGCTGCGGGATCGGTGGGTGAAACAAAGGCAGCCGCCCTGCGGTCGTCCTCCCAGGACATGGCGTTGCGGTGGTGCAGGGACAGGGTCAGGCCTTCGCTGGTGGCGCGCCGGGATCCGAGAAAGGAGTATTCGGCTTCCACGACGGCCGAGGTGGAGCCGTTTTCCGTAAGGGCCAGGATGCGCTCGTCGAAGACGGCATACAGGGGCACCACTACTGTCTGTCCCCGTTCCATCCTGGGTATGACGGAGCTGAGGCGAGGGCCGCCCATGTATTCCGGGGCATGGAAGGAGACCCGCACATTCTCTATGTGTCCATCTTCGTCATTGCGGATGCTTACGGTGCCCAGGGGTTCGGTGTCGTACCAGGACCGGAACACGGGAAAGATCGCCTGGGTATCGATTTTCTCGAAGGCCAGGTTGGACCGGTTGGCGCGCATTTCTACCGGAGACAGCTTCACGCGCAGGCCTGCGCTTATGGCGTCAAGAAAATCAGTGGTCGGGGTGGCCAGGCGTTCGTAGCCGGCGGAGATGCCGATGGTAAGGGCGGCCGTCAGGCGCAGGCTGGCTTCCAGCCTGGCACCCACCTCATACAGGCCGTAGCTCTGGTCATTGTAGTCCGGCAGCTTGCCGAGTCCTGCGAAGCCGGCGGCGTTGATGGACAGGCGCTCATACAGTCTGGCGGTAACGCCGAGCCCCACCGACCCTCCGACGTACAGCAGGGATTCGTTTGAATCAAGGCGGATGGATTGTACGCCGACTCTGGCCAGAGCTTCCACAAAGGGCAGAGGTGCGATGGAAAACTGTGCGGTGCTTCCGATGACGTCTGAAAAGACTGATTCGGAATCCAGCATTTTAGGAAGCCAGTAATTGGCGGCAACGGAGAAGCCAATGCTGTCCAGGCCGCTTGCTGTTGTACTCCGGGATCCGGTTGCCGTGCCTTGGGAATTGGCAGTCAGGCCTTGGGCTCCGACCATCGCGGCAGCGCCGGTTGCCAGGGCAGCAAGGGCGGCTCTTTTTTTAGTACCCATCGGAAGTATCCCGGCTCACCGCCTTCATTCGTCCCACAGCATGTCACCGCTGCGTTCCATGACGGCAGAGGCTCTGGAGGCGGATCCTGAAAGCCTGGCCGACAGGTAGCCGTACCGTTCGGCCAGTTCGGGAAGGAGCAGAACGGCCTTGCGGAACATCCTGTCCGCTTCATCGTATCTATCCAGTTCGTACAGGGACCTGGCCAGGCCTATGACGGCTCCGGCGTTGGAAGGATTGCTCTCTATGGCTTTCTCGAACCAGGCACTCGCGGTCTGGTAGTCGCCCATGAGGAAGGCTATGTTGCCTATGTTGATGGTGGTGGACTCGTTGCCCAGGGCTGCAGCGGCCTGGAACTCGGCCAGGGCTTCAGGGTACATGCCGTACCGGGCGTACAGGACGCCGAGGGAGTTCCTCTGCCGGCCGGTACCGCCGTCCTTGCCGAAGCCGAGCTTCATGCGCTCGGCCCGGGGTGTCACTTCCTTGGCTATGACCAGGGAAACAACGTTGTCAAAGGCAGCTCTGACCTGGGCTTCCTGGGGTTTCTGGACATTCGTCGGTATGTCCGGCACACCGGCTGGTGGATACTGCTGCCAGGCTTCCGCTACCCGGAAGAAGCGGTCCCGGGAGCCTTCAGTCTCCCTGGTCAGCCTGGCGCCTTCGCTCCAGGCACGCAGGAAGCCTTCCCTGAGCATGGATACCCGGACAGGAACCCAGGCTTCGCCATCTATGAACATGAAGTCTCCAGCCTCCGAGAAGGTGCCCCGGGTGGTGGATTCGTTGCGGCTCATCCTGAAGGCTACGAGTACCTCGCTGTCCAGGGGAATGAGGGCTGCGGGTACGCCAACTGATTCCAGCCCGGCGGCATACAGGACGGCGATTTCGTCGGAGTCACCGCTGCGGTAGGCCAGGGTCTGGTGGGGGTACTGCACGTAATCCACCGCCGAGGCTGTCTGCCTTGTCCGTGCGTAGGGGGTCTGTGGATCGGCTGTCCAGGCTATGCCGGTGAGTCTGAAGCCTTCGAAGATGCCCAGTGCATACTGGAGGTTTGAATCCAGTTCCTGCCGTGCCCTTGAGCGGACCACGCCGGCTATGAACTTGCTGGAATCGAGGACTGCCGGATCGTTGGGGCTTACGAAGGATGCCAGTATCCTGGGATCATCCCAGGCAAGGGCGTTGCGGTGCAGCAGAGAGACGGTGGTCTCGGCGCTGGCAGACCGGGGTTCGCCAAGGAGTTCGTACACGATGCGTATCTCGCCGCGGACGCTGACATTCTCGGTTATGGCCATGACCTGGTCGGAGAAGCTGGCAACCAGGGGGACGGTGGTCGTGGAGCCTTTAGGAAGGTATGGTACCTTGCCGCACAGGAGCGGGCCGGATGTGTAGCCTTCGGCATGGAACCATATCTCCACATTGCGGATTTCCGCACTTTCGGCATTGCGTACAACCGCGGTGCCAAAGGATTCCGAAGCATAGTCGGTGGCGAGTATGGGGAAGATGGATACCGATTCTGCCGACTGCAACACTGCCCGGCCTTCTGCGGTCCGGGAACCAAAACCCAAGTCCGCCAGCAGTGAAATGGCGAGGCCTTTGTAGAAGGAATCATTCTTTCTCAGGTAGTCCACGTACGAAGCACCTGCAGAGATGGTGAACCCCGGGCTGAGCCGGTAACCCAGTTCTGCACCGGCCTTCAAGAATACGTTGCCGGTGGAGTATGACTCGGTGCCGTTGGTGTATGATCCGACATAGATACCCGAACCACTGTACAAGCCAAGCTTGAGCCGAGGCAGGGGGAAGGCAAAGACGCCGATGCCACCGCCACCGGAAGCCATGAACAGCGAGCCGTCCACTTCGGCGGCGGGGCTGATGAAGCGGGCGTCGGCTCCAAGGTAAGGAGCCAGAAAGCCGAACAGGTCCATGTCGAAGCTGAGGGACGCTCCGCCACCGAGACCGAATATATCAGTGTCCGCAATGGGAATGAGCAGATCCGGTGCCACACGCATCCTGACATCCTGCCCGGAGACAGGCAGGATCAGGAGGGAGATCAAGGCAAGAAAAGCAAGCAGTCGGATTTCCGTCCGCTTGTAAAGGCCGCACATAGGTGCTCCTCTCTCCGCACCGCGGCAGAGCTGCAGATTTTATACATGCCGGATTGTTGCTACTATTTATGATTATACTACAGTACGCAGTATAGCTCAGAACGACTGGTAATTTACCATGAAATTGCATGAAATGTCCTGACTGCACAAAAAATGTATGAAAATCATGCGATACTTCAGATAGTGAGTTTGTCTGAATCGGTCTGGAGGGAACAAGGTGCTGGATGATATCAAGCGTGCAGTTCAGAATGGTCCGGGTGGTCACCTTGAGGTGGATGGATTGGACATTCCGTGGGCTGCCTTCGGCAATGGCCCCGGAACCCTTGTGATCTTTCCGGGGCTTGGCGACGCTCTGGGCTCGGTGCGCGGCAAGCCCCTGCTCCTGTCGCTGGCGTACAAGCGCTGGGGGCTGCGTTCCAGGGTGCTGGCGCTGGG
>JAVEXH010000218.1:0-5475 GCA_034004175.1 Spirochaetia bacterium | reverse complement strand
CGGGGTCAGGAATGTACTTACACCCCTTCCCGGTACTCCCGGCGGATAATTTGCCGGTCTGAGAAGCCAGGGAGTCTTGGGAAAAGCCTCGACGATGTCCTTCTTGTAGAAGGCCGCCTCGCCGGTGGTCATAACTTCTATACCCAGCTTGCGCAGGTATACCGAGTGGGCCTTGCCGATCCCGTTGCCCCCGGTAGCTCCATTTACACAGGCTATCACCAGGTCCGCACCGATTTTTTTCTTGAGTTCAGGCAGGATTTTTTTAATACAGAAAATGCCAGCCCGGCCTACGAGCTCACCAATATACAATATTCTTATACTCACAAAACCAAAGTACCTGAAATAGGCCGTCAGAGCAAGCGCTCCTGGGAATTACTGGTTGGCGTATTTCTCCACGGTCTGTTCCACATACTCCAGAACAAGACCTGCCTGTGCAAACATGGCTTCGCTTTCGGCACCATCATGATATTTACGTTCACAGACTACACGGACAATCCCGCAGTTTATTATCATCATGGCGCAGGTCCGGCATGGTGTCATGCGGCAATACAGGGTAGCCCCCTGTATGCCTATGCCGCGTCGGGCAGCTTGGCAGATGGCATTCTGCTCCGCATGCACAGTGCGCACGCAGTGTTTTGTCACCGTGCCGTCCTCATGCATCAATTGCCTGAGTTGATGCCCTACCTCGTCGCAGTGAGGCAGTCCCGCAGGGGCCCCCACATACCCTGTAGCAAGAACCTGGTGGTCCCGTGCAATGACACAACCGGAGCGGCCACGGTCACAGGTGGCCCGTTTGGCTATGGCCCTGCATACTTCCATGAAATATTCGTCCCAGCTCGGGCGGATGTATGCTTCTTCTGCCATCGATGCCTCCCATTTTTACTCTTCGGCGAAAGTCCAGCGGCCATCCTTCTGGAAGAACTGGTCTGCCCGCAACTCCAGGTACCGCCCGTCCTCACCCGACAGGCGCAGACGTCCGGCAGGCACATTCACCTCTATGACCCTGAACATGGTTCCATCATAATTGATGCGGGTTCCCTCATTGGGCATGCTGCGCCGGGCCTCGCGGTAGAAACCGAACTCGTAGGCAAGACAGCACAACAAACGTCCGCAGGGACCGGATATCTTGAGTGAATTGAGGGACAGGTTCTGGTCCTTTGCCATCTTTATGGACACCGGAACAAGCTTGTCTGTTACGCCATGGCAGCAGAGCACTCTGCCGCAGACACCGCAGCCACCGACAACCCTGGCCTCGTCCCGGACACCGATCTGCCTGAGTTCTATGCGCATCTTGAAGACCGCAACCAGATCCTTCACCAGATCACGGAAATCCACACGGGAGTCGGCGGTAAAAAAGAACAGCACCTTTGATTCGTCAAACAGGTAATGGGCAAAAACCAGCTTCATGGGCAGGCCATGAGCCTTGATTTTCTCCTGGCATACCTGGAAAGCCTGCCGCTCCTTCTCCGTATCCGAGGCTCTTCGATCCTCGTCTGCCGGTGCCGCAAGCCTCTCTATGTGCACAACATCATCGGCCCGCACAAATCCGGGAAACTTCACCGTACCAAGCACCGTACAGAGATCCTTGCCGTACCGGGTGGGTGCAATAACCCTGGCTCCGGGTTCAAGGGGAAGGTCGGCGGATGCAAAATAGGTCTCATTATATGGTTCGACCTTGATGCGGTACAGCGGATCGGGCAGATCGCCCTTGTGGGCTTGTTCGTCGCCCTGCTCCACCTGATCATCCTCAAGATGGCTCAGGTCGTCATATGCGGTATCTTTGTCGGAATATTCATCCATCGCGTGCAACTCCTGATTTGGTCCTTCACCTTAACAAGTCGACGAGCAGACCGTGTATCTCGTCGAGGCGCCTGAGAATGTCCAGACGGTCGCGCTGGGAGCTCATGAGATCCGCCGCCAGGCGTTCGAGCTTTTCGTCCACGACCACTACCGTAGTATATTTTTTTCTTTTCATGATATTGCGGCCGGAAGTCTGCTCACTGAGCTCGTAGGCATTCTCCACCACATAATGAACAAAGTTCCTGACCGCTTTCTTGTAAGCTTTGATGTTTTCAGGATTGGGATCCTTCCTCAGGACCTCCCCGAAACTGTGTACGGCATCCAGAAGCTCCGCAGCCTCGGCCTGGGAATATGGTTCCGTGGCGATGGTTGAGGCACCATCGGAATCCCCAGCCTCCCGCAGTATGCTCTTGAAGGAACCCGTTGCCTTGCCGGCTTCACGCTTCTTCTCTGGACGACGCCCTGACAGCCCTGGAATCAGACCAGCCACCAGATTGTCCGGCAAGTCTATCTTTGCCATGGACCAGGCCTGGTCGCCTTAGGATCAACACTCTCGGCCCCCACTGGGACCGCTTCTGCCGGAAGTGCTACCCAGGGGAACCGCCCATCCTGGATACGTGCAGAATCCGGCTGGAACGTACGCAAAGTCCCATCATGCCTTCCGAGAAAGGCCATAAGGGCCTCTTCTGCCCCCTCAAGGCGTCCGGACACCTCTATATCCCCGTGTATCAGCACTTCACCGTCTGCATCAAGCTTGGGAGCAAACACATTGCCTACAATGACGCCACCATCGAGTATGGTCAGGCGTTCGAGTACGCACACATCTCCCCGCACCACACCGCCGATGACGGCCGATCTGGCAATGATGGATGCATCGCATCTGGCCAGTTCACTGACGATTATCTTGCCTGTGGTGCGTATCGAGCCGCGCATGTCTCCATCCACCCGGACGAAGCCATCCACAACCAGATCGCCACGGAAAGAACTATCAGGACCGAGGAGGGTGTTTACGACAACATCACGCAATGCGGGCATGCTGGCTATGGTATACGGAGAGTGCTATTGCGTCAACGCCGAAGCAGTTGGCCTGATGTTCAGGAACCGCAAGGGGTCGATGGTCTCGGAACCAAGATGGACTTCATAGTGTAGATGGGGTCCGGTGGACAGACCGGTGTTGCCTATGAAGCCTATCGTCTGCCCCTGCTGCACGGTCTGACCCTTCTGGACGTTGAAGGCTTTCAGGTGGGCATAGCGGGTAAGGAAGCCATGTTTGTGCTCAAGGATGATGTAGTTCCCCAGGCCTTGGTCAAAAGCCACCGTAACCACCTTGCCATCGGCGGTGGCCACTATCGGGTCGCCGGAGCGGAAGGTGGAGATATCTATGCCACGGTGCATGTACCAGGATCCGTAAATCGGATTCTCGTTCTGGCCGTAGTGCATCGATATATGGCCAATCCCGCCCCGTATGGGCCAGAGATTCGGAATCTCGGTCAGGATGCTGCCCTGGGCTGCCACCGTGTCTCCCAGCTCCTTGAGGGGCTGTATGCTCTGTTCCAGATATCCGGTTACACGCTCGATGTCGGCCACCTCCCTGAGGCGGCCGGAGCCCATGTCTGCAGACTCGAAAAAGGCCGACAGATCACCATCCCGGCGGACCGTCTGGGAAGGAGAACCTTTCATGCCTATGGTTGCAAAAGTTGAATCAAGGGTAGCCTGGAAAGAACGGGCAGCCTTGACCAGCCTGGTCGTACTGTCACGGATGGCATCAAGATCGGCCTGGGTTGATTTAAGCGTGTCGGACTTGCCCGCCAGCTTGGCCATTGCATCACCATAGGTTGCCGTAGAAAAGGAAAGCGCTCCGATGATGGAAGCGGCCAGAAGGATGAAAAAACCAAGGCCGAAGAAACTGACCTGCAGATTCAGTATCCGCTTTTCAGTGTGGGGGACAAGCATTATGGTAATTTTCTGCCGGCCGGATTTGACAAACCGGGCCATGAAAAGACTGAGAGCAGAAAACACGGACAGGACTGCAGTAACAAATCGGCGTGCCAGCGATTTTTCAATATCTTTATATCGTTTCACCGCAGACAAACTGGCCTCCATACGCATTTAGCAATACTAGGGAAGTATATAGTATAGAGTATCGGCTTGTCAAACATGGAATTACACAAATATGACACTATATTTTGAAATAATCCGGCCTTTACGCTATAGTCTTGCCGATGAGCACAAAAACCAATCCAGATTCAGCAAATCCTGCTCATCCTGCTGCAGTTCTTGAAAACAAGGGTCAACTGAGCCTCCTGTTCATCGGAGCAGGGAGTGCTTTTACCAAAAAATTTTACCAGACCAACCTGCTCGTAGTCAAAGGCTCAGACCATGTACTCATCGATTGCGGCACCAGAACCCCTGAAGCACTGTCCAGACTGGGCCTGTCGGTGCTTAAAATAAGGAATTACCTCATAACACATTCCCATGCCGATCACATAGGCGGTCTGGAAGAAGTGATGCTCATGAACCGCTATGTAGGAAAAACCAGACCAACCATGATAGCTCCGGCCAGATACCGGCGCTACCTCTGGGACAAGTCACTCAAGGGTGGTGCAGCCTACAACGAGCGGGTCAACGGCAAGTGGCTGCGTTTTGATGACCTCTGGGACAGCCTGGATCCCGTTCCTGTGCCCGGTGCAGACAGGGAACTGTCGGAAGTACAACTCGGCTCCATCAAACTGACCCTGTTCCGGACCAAGCATATTCCCGATTCTGCCCCCACCTGGCGCTCATCAGCCCCGAGCTATGGTGTCCTGATCGATGAAAGCATCCTGTTCACCGGCGACACCCGTTTTGACCCGGACCTGATCAAATTCATGGAAGACAGGTACACGCTGAAAGCCATCTTCCATGACTGCCAGTTCTTTGACGGCGGTGTGCACACGTCCATAAACGAGCTCGGCAGACTACCGGCCGGAACCAGAGCAAAAACCTGGCTCATGCATTACGGCGATGCGGTGGAGAACCAGGAAGACACCATGCACGCCCTCGGTTTTGCCGGTTTTGCCAGACAATGGGAGCCTTATGAGTATACCTGAGCCCCTTTCTACCCCTGATCCGACCATTTTCTGCTGATATCCCGATCGATGTCACTTGCCTGCACCTCACTTTGATCAGTAGATTTACCGGTAACAATACCTCCATAAACAACAGGAGACTCATCATGTCCACCCACCAGTTCCAGGCGGAAGTAACCCAGCTTCTGCAGCTCATCATCCACTCCCTGTATTCCCATCGGGAGATTTTCCTGCGGGAACTTGTTTCAAACTCTTCAGACGCCATAGACAAACTCAAATACCTGAGTGTTTCGGATGAAGCCTACAAAGGTCTTGCCTTCGATCCTCTCATACAAATCTCCTTCGACCAGGAAGCCGGCATCCTTACCCTCAGCGACAACGGCATAGGCATGGATGAAACCGACCTCGTGGAAAATCTTGGCACCATCGCACGATCAGGAACCAGGCGCTTCCTGGAGGCTATGTCCGCCGACAAACGCAAGGATTCAAACCTGATCGGCCAGTTCGGCGTCGGTTTCTACGCCAGCTACATGGTGGCCGACGAGGTAAGCGTTCTTACCCGGAAAGCAGGCCAGGACAGCGCCTGGCTGTGGAAGAGCGACGGCAA
>JAVEXH010000217.1:0-5478 GCA_034004175.1 Spirochaetia bacterium | reverse complement strand
CTTGAAACCACGTTTTTCTATGAAGTCATTGATCTTGTAGGTTATGGAGTCCAGGTGGATGCCATCCGACGGTTTCCAGTACTGGAATTCCGTTGCAAAGATGGTGGCTACACCGACCATGATAAGGGCTGCGGGAACCCCTTTGCCCGAGACGTCGCACTTGATGAAGGCCCAGTAGCGGTCTTTGGTTTTGTCACGCTCGAACTGGCCGGGTGCCGGCCTGTTCAGGTTCTGGTAGTCGAAGTAGTCACCCGACACACCCTTGGCTCCTTCATAATAGCCGTAGAAGGTGTGTGATGGCTGTTCGTCCAGACCAGTGGTCAGTTTCTCGCCGATGGAGTTGGTGATCAGAGGTATGAACATTTTCTGGACTTCCTTACCAACGGTCAGGAACTCTGCTTCCTTGGCTGCCTCCACCAGGCCGGCGGTCATTTCATTGATGGTATCCGCCAGTATGGTCAGCTCGTCCTTTGTCTTCAGGTTGATGCGGAACTCTCCCAGCTTCCGCATGTCGTCCGTGTCCCTGATGGTCTCTATACCTGCCACCAGCTTGCGGATAGGCGAGATGATGGCATTGGCCAGGGTAACCGCACCGATGACGCCCATGGCCAGGGCTATGGCTGCGATGATGGCTACGTTGCGAATCAGGTCTTCCCTTGCCCGCTTGACCTCCGCCACGATGAGGTCGGTGGAAACCGCAACCCGGACCATGCCACGGTAGTAAGTATCTTCACGCCCCTGCCTGAACAGTATGGGTTTGAAGAATACATACTCCCTGGCTACCAGGCCCAGTTCGGCGGGGTCGTAGGCAGGCTCCGATGAAACCGAGACATCGGCGATGGCCGCAAGGCGCTGGTTGAGGGTGCGTTCCAGGTCCCGGGCGCTGGCGGCAACCTGCTCCAGCCGGGTCTGGCTTATGGCATCCAGTCTGGTGGCCAGGACACGGCCCTCCTCGGTCAGTTGCTGGATCGTCTCTGCCAGTTCTGCGACCTCAAGCCTGGCCTTGTCGTCGATCTCCGCTGCTATGGTGGGAATACGGGGGCTAAGCATATCAGTGAGGGGTGATGAACCCGGCACGAGCGCGGTGGTATCCAGTTTTTCTAGTATGGCAGGGTCATTGGATGCCCAGACGATATCAGGATCGGCAACCGCGCCGGTTCCGAAGCCGGTTATGGTCAGATACAGGGCTTCATCAAGAGCTGCCGCCTGGCTGGGCAGGAGGGACAGTTCCAGTACGTTCCTTGCCGGAAGGTATGAGCGGGCTCCCTGGGAAGCACTTTCAAGCAACACCCGGACCCGCTGCTCAAGGCCCCTGGCCTGGACCTCACTCTGGGATTGTATCATCTGTATACCCAGAGGTACGGCCACCAGCATCACGATGAAGATGGCCAGAAGGCTTATGGTGAACGCGAATTTTATGACCAGGCTGCCGCGGCGTTTGCCGGCCTCCTTGGCCACTTGCTCTCGTTGCGCTTTGGGCATGGGTTTTCCTTCCAGGAGCGCCAGGGCTTCCAGTCTGATCTCGTTGCCTTCCCGTATGACGACCCCGACCTGCCGGAGGGTCAGGATTATGCCGACAAGGGGGAAGGCGAAAGCCAGGAACATGAACAGGGTTCCGATATCCACACCTGGCCGGTCGGCGGGGACAAAGGTCCACACCGGCTTCCAGGGAGCACCGAAATCGCCGAATTTGACCGTTCCGCTGGCATCCACCGCCAGGAGGGGCCTGGTGAAGTACCAGCTGCGTTGCTGGTGGAACAAGCCGACGCGGTAGTCGCCTTCGGGTAATTCCGCAACTGCAAGGCCCTCTATGAGCCGGTCCGACAGGATGGAGTAGTCCCTGGCAGACAGTTCATAGACACTGTCGTAGGGTTCCCTGCCATCGCGGTCTATGGCTATGCGTACTATGGGACCGTCGTCGGTGAAACCACGGCCGAGTATCCTCAGTTGCTGGTTGCCGAAATCATCCCTTGCTGCAATGACGTCGGATACCAGGGTAAAGGGTATGAACTTGTCTGCCCGGAGTATGATCCGTGAGGCATCACTCATGTTGCCGACGCCGTCTATGGCTGCCAGGGAGAACGCCCAGTACCCATCGTCCAGATTGTTGAAGTCTGCCCGGGGTTGGGCGGTACGTACAGTCCGGGGCGGGAAGGCAGGCTGCCTTGCAGTCCACACTGCCCGCTCGTACTGTGTTGTAGGTACAAGGGCGTATTCAGGGGGTGCTTCAGCTTCAGGAAGCGCCGGTGACTCCAGTGTTTGCTGCGACTCCGGTGCCTCCGGCGTCTCCGTACCAGCCAGTGGCAGCCGGACGGAAACTGCCGGTCTGTTTCTTGCCGGTAGGCGATCCAGGGGACCCAGGTATTCCAGCACCCAGGAGTAGCCGGCTACATCGTCTTCGGGTGGTGGCTGCCAGCGCACCGAGAAGGTATTGGATGCCAGGAAACCGTCTGCCGAGGCCAGGGGTGGCTCGGGCAGGGGAACCCCCGGAGCTGTGGTGTCGCGGATGAAGGTGATACGCGAGGGGGGCGACCAGTTGCCTGCGTAATCCTGGGCCTTTACGGTGAAGTACCAGGGGCCGTCCGCGTTTGCCTCGTTGATGGCGCGGGTGCTTGTCTCGAGGACCATGACCTGGTCCGGCGGCACCGCCGCCGGATCGCGCGACCACAGGTACGAGAACCCGAGTATGCCCGAGGAGTCGGCCGGGACGTTCCAGCGCAGGGTCGCGCGATCGCGCCGCGCGGCGGCGCCCGGGTCAAAGTCTACAGCGGTCAGAACCGGCGGCACGACGCTTGTATCGGGAACCATGCCCTGGATGGTGGCTGACAGTCCCTTGCCCGACTGCCAGAAGGCGTACAGCCCGCTGTCCAGATACACTGCCCGCCCAAAGGAGCCGTCACCTCGGGCCCTGCCGGACAGGTCAATTTCCCGCCACAAGGCACCTTCCTTGAATGCGGCATATACCCGTTCCTCGCCCCTGCGGTCATCGAACCAGATCATGGCCGGCGTGTTGTCGGCTTCTATGATGCGTGGATCATAGCAGTTGCCCTGGCCAAGGCTTACCCGTTCCACGGAGCCCTGGACCACCGATCCAGTACGATCCAGGACAGCTGCATAGACCTGGGCAGAGCCGGAAAGGACCCGCCGTTCCCAGGAAAGCCACACCTGGTCGCCGACCCTGGCTAGATGGGGGCGCTGGTTGTCAAAGTCATTGGCAGAAGTCCTGTCGCGCTGCACGGGATCAAGGAAATCGGTAACTTGCCTGGGTGTTGTCCAGGTGGCTCCTCCATCGCTGGAGGTGCGTGAAAACAGCTGGAAACTCGGCCGCTCGCCGCCTGCAAGGGACTGGAACACCACCACATCCTGTCCGTTCACCGAAACTGCTGTGGGCAGGAAGTTCAGGCGCAGTCCTGATTCGGCAGGAACGAAGGCCTCGAAAGGCGTCCACTCGGTGCCATTGGCAGACCATGAATGGAATATGCTCAGGGAGTCGGATTCTCCACGGGTCATGAAAAGGTGCCAACCGCCGCCGGAACGTGGGAAAATACGCGGAGCAACACCCGGTTCGTCCATGGCTACAACAGCCGGCTGTCCGAAGCTTGAGCCGCCGTCGGTGGATATGAACACCGATACAGCAAGGGGGCTGGTGGATACTGCCAGAGCCACACTGTCTGCGCCGTCGGAGGCTGCGGAATAGAGGACAGGCGGATCTCCCCTGAACGGAATGGGCCCGATGAGGCGGTCCTGTCGAGTGGTTTGCCCGTCACCCCAGCTTGCCACTGACAGCCATGCATTGCCACCTGCATCGGTGGCGACTATGTCCTGCCAGACGGCAAGTACACGGTTGCCAGCCTTCAGAGCCTGGGGATAGGCTCCCACCCCACGGGATAGCCTGGCCGGGTTTTCCCAGTAGAAATCCGACAAGGCCTGCAGTTTCGGAGCAGAGACGAGTACTGCCAGGCTCATCAGGACAAAAGCAAGAACCAGCCGCGGGCCTGTGGCGTGTCTAGTCATCATGTCATTTCCCATCATCAATAGCCCAACGCAGACAGGCGGGTATCAAGGTCTGCCACTTTCTGGACTGATCTACCCTGAGGGAAGATGTCACCCAGCCGGGTAAGCCTGGCACGGGCACTGATGTAGTTGCCTCCGGTAAAGAAGGCCACCGCCTCGTTGTACAGGGTTTCGGCACTGCTGTTGAGTACTATGGTGGTGTCGCCTCCGATGTAGGTGGCTATCCGGTCTTTCAGCTGGCTGGCTGCGGTATTGTTTGGATCCAGCAGGATGGCACGTTCCACCTGGGTCCTGGCAAAGGAGAACTGTGCCACTTGGCCTGAGTCGAATATACGTCTGGCTGCATCGGTAAGGGACCGGGCCTCCGCGATGGCCCTTGGATCGGGTGGTGGCTGCCTGAAACCCAGCCGTATTTCTGCCTGGGCAATCAGTGCCTGCAGGCCGGGATAGCGGGAGTTGATGGCTTCGAGGTCTTTGAGGTCGCTGTACGCAGTGGTCAGGTCTTCCCCGGCATTTATCTTGGTTCTGGCTTCATCGAACAGCCGGGCGAACTTGCGGTTGAACTCGCCGGCATCGGACAATTGGTCTATCCTGAGTTCCAGAACCCGGGCTGTCTGGTTGAGCGGGAAGATCACTTTTACTTCACTGATCTTCTGTCTGGCCTGGGCAAAGGAACGCAGGGCGCTGGTCTTGTCTCCACGATTCAGGAGGTTGGCTCCATCGTCGTAGTATTTCTGTGCCAAGGACAGCAGTTGGCTCATCTCCGGGAAGAGTGGAGCTGTGGATGGTATGTCCCGGCCGGTCTTTACTGTCAGGGCTGTCTGGACCAGGCGCAGCCAGTATTCCACCTCCACTTCGGGAGTTGCATTGGTGGTAGACCATCGTGCTCTGGCCTGCAGGAGGGTTGATTCTGCCCGGTCGAAGACACCCTGGAGGTAGAAATTCCTGCCTTCGTTCAGCAAGCGGCGGGTATCGGCCACAACCAGATCATTCTCTGCCTTCAGGATGGCGGATGCTATGGCCTCAAGCTGGGCATCGCTGGATTTGCGCAGGTCCGGGTCCTGTTCAAAAGAAAGGGATGCCAGGTACCGTTCCCTGGCCCGTTCTATCCGTTCCCTGGCTGTACCGAAGTTGTTGGCCCTCAGTGCGGCGCTGGCTTCTGCGATGCGCCGTTCTGCTTCGAGCCTGCTCGAGTCTGCCAGTTGTTTCTGTTCCCTGGCCCGGATTGCCAGAGCCCTTGATTCGGCAAGCCCTGCTGCTGTTGTGGTACGGAGCGTGTTGCTGCGTTCCGTCCATTCCATGACTGTTGCCGCCGATGAGATATATGCAGGTTCACTCTGGTACTTGGCAAGAAAAGCCTGTGTTTCAGTGTTTATCCTTGCCAGGGAAGCTTCAGCTTCAGCCAGCTGCGCATTGGACAGGCTGGGGAAGCGGAAGATCGCATCGGGCACTGAGGGATCATCG
>JAVEXH010000216.1:0-5507 GCA_034004175.1 Spirochaetia bacterium | reverse complement strand
TACAAACCCAGAAAGTGGGCAAGCTGAGTCTGAGCAAGAGCGATGTAAAGCTCATGTTACGCCGGTTCTGGCCATCCAGCATCATCGGCACTATCGTCGGTGTGTTGCCTGGTGCTGGCGGAACCATTGCCTCCATCATCGCGTACAATCAGGAAGTCCAGACTTCCAAGCATCCTGAAACCTTCGGTGAAGGAGAACCTGCTGGATTGATCGCCGCCGAGTCTGCCAACAACGCCGCAGTTGGTGGTTCGCTTGTACCCCTGCTGACCCTTGGCATACCGGGAAGCTCGCCGGCAGCCATACTTCTGGGTGCCTTGATGATCCACAACCTGCGGCCTGGTCCCTTGTTGTTCATACAGAACAGACCACTTATCAATGCACTGTTCATCGGCCTGCTGGTTGCACAATTTGCCATCCTGGCTGTTGGTATGAGCGTTGCGAAGATAGCACCCCGTCTGATCACGGTAAGCCAGCGCATATTGCTGCCTGTGATAGGCCTCCTTTGTGTAATAGGTGCCTATGCGGTAAGCAACAGCGTCTTCGATGTCGGTCTCATGCTGGCTCTTGGCGTAGGGGGCTTTCTGCTGAAGGAACTGGGTATCAAACCGGCACCAATAGTCCTCGGGCTGATACTCGGTCCAATGCTTGAGCGCAATTTCCGCAGCGCCCTTGAAATCTCCAAGACCGGCTACATGACTTTCCTGACCAGGCCCATCAGCCAGATCCTGATCGTCCTGATTATCGTGGTGATCGTTGCGCCCCTTGTGCAGAAAAGGGCCATCAAGCGTCGCAAGCTCAGGGAGTCGGGAATGGCAGGAAGGGACAGCAAAAAGAGCTGATTCCGTTGTCAGATCCCTGTGCCAGTCAGTTACCAGAGAGCACCACTTAGCTGTCAGAAAGCACCGGTTGGTTTATACCTTCCGGTGCTTTTTTATGCTGAAACTACCCCAGAAAGCATGGATAGCCAGTCCTCCGAGTATGAGAAGGGCCGCCAAACCATCAAGTACTGCAAAGCGCTCATCAAGGAATATCGACGCTGATGCAAGTCCGAATACAGGCACAAGCAACGAGAATGGTGCAATCCGGCTGGCACCATGCCGCATGATCAACCTGTTCCACATTCCATAACCTATCAAGGTAGACATGATCACCAGGTAGGCAAGAGCGGCAACTGACAGCCAGGACAGGTCGGCAAAGGCTCTGGCTATGCTCTGCGGACCCTCAAACATCAAGGACAGCCCTGCCAGGGGAATTGGAGAAAAAAGACTGGACCAGACCATCACCGACAGGCCACTGGAGAACGGCATGGTACGGGCAATGACATTGGCCGCAGCCCAACCCAGTGCCGCCGCCATCAACATCATGAACAAGGGCAAGCTCAGACCAGTCAATCCAGAGCCCGTCTCTGCTGCCTTGGCTTGTGACAAAGCTATAAGCACAAGCCCTGCGCCGGAGACAACCATGCCAAGAACACTCTGGAATTTGATCTGTTCTTTCAGCACAAGACTGGCAATGAGAGCTGTGAAGAAGGCCTGTGCCTGCAGGATAAGGGAACTGAGACCGGCGGGTGCTCCCAACTTGATGGCGGTAAACAGGAACCCGAATTCGATGACTCCCAGGAATAATCCATACGCACCAAGGGATTTCCATGAGGCGGCCGGTTTCTTGACCCATAAGATGGCAGGAAAGACACTGAACAGGAAGCGCAGGGCTGCCAGCATCAGGGGCGGTACACCGGCTACACCAACCTTTATGACTATGAAGTTGAAACCCCATATCGCTGCAATGGCAACGGCGGAGGCCAGAGCAGAGGGAGGTAGACGATTGGCGTTCATGGATTCGTTCATTTCCAGAAGTATAGTAATTATCAACAATCCCGCAAAGAAAAATCGGAGCGGCTGGTGATGACACCATCCGCTCCGTAATCGACAGGGCCTGATACCGGAAGGAGGCTCTTCCGGCACCATCCCAGGATTCATTTGTCATGCCTGCGGATCAAGCCGCAGACCACAAGTACCGGCTTACTTCAGCCAGCCCTGCTCAACGAAGTACTTCTTGGCTCCAGGGTGATAGGGTACGAGCATCTGATCTTCGGGAAGCACAAGGTTGCTGGTGAATTGTGTCAGCAAGGGTGCAACAGCGTGAACTGCAGGAAGGTTCTCGTACAGAGTCTTGGTCATCTTGTACACCAATTCGGTATCGGTATCCTCACGGACGATGATGATGTCGGGGGGAGTACCGACAGTAGCTACCGCCTCGGGCTGGTTCGGATAGGTATTGGCCGGAATGCTGCGGCGACCGTAGAAGGGATTGGCCTTCTTCAGATTGACCAGGGCTTCGTCGGTGATCGGTACCATTTCTACCTTGCCATCGAGCATAAGCTCCTGCATGGCTGCTGCGCCGAGTGCCAGGCCGATGATACCGGCGTCAGCAAGGCCGTCTTTCATCATCTCTATGCCCTGGGCAAACTCGACAAAGCTGGGCTTCACATCATCATACGTCAGGCCATAAGCTGCCAGAGTCTCGCGGGCATCAACTTCGCCACCGGAGCCAACAGGACCAACCACAACGCGCTTGCCTCTGAAGTCGGCAACGCTCTTGATTCCGCTGCCCTTGAGGGCTACAACCTGGAATACATCAGAGAACAGGCCACCGGTAAGGGAGCGCATCCAGGGCATCTGCTCCGGATAGGGTGCTTCACCCTTGAGGGCACGATAGGCCTCGAGAGAGCGGCACACTGCTACGTCAGCGTCTTTGGTGCGCAGAAGGTCGATATTGTGGGGGCTACCATTGGTGGCAATGGCTACAGCCTTGATGCCGGGGATGTTGGCATTCCACAGGGCTGACATGGCAATACCCGTGGGGTAGTTGGTACCACCGACACCGGCGGTTCCCATGGTGATGTGTTTGACCGGACCGGTTGCTGCGGCAGATCCACCTTCTTCAGTTCCACCAGCAGCCGACACATTGCCAACCGCAAACGCTGCGAGCGCAAGGATCGTAAGTACGATGCCCGCTTTCCTTAACTGACTCTTCATCTCTTCCTCCTGTTTCGCCCGTAAGCGAAAAAATAATGTTATCAGGGCAGCAATACTGCTGCCCCCGGAGATACCAGTTGGTTCAAGCTGCCATTGCTGGCTTCTGCCTGGACTTCAGGAACATGATGATTATCCATCCCACGAAAGCTATGGCTACGCCGATGAGATCGGTTGCGATTCCAGGGATGATGAGGACCACGGCTCCTGCAAGAGCCAACCCCCTGAGATACAGCGGAAGGTTCATCATGAAATAACCTTCAACAGCAACGGAGAGGAGGTATACACCAGCCAGTCCTGATACCGCAGACAGGAAGATGGAAAGGCCGGAGTCCGAGATGAGGATCATCTCAGGCGAGTAGATGAAGAAGAAAGGCACAATGAAGCCAGCAAGAGCAAGCCGGAAGGCTGTCCAGCCCACTTCATTTGGTTTAGCCCCAGCCATACCGGCGCCAACATAGGCGGAGAGTGCCACAGGAGGTGTGATCGTCGAAAGGGCTGCATAATACAGGGTAAAGAAATGGGCCTGGAAGGCAGGTACACCCATCTTGGTCAGAATCGGCACCGTGATGGAGGCCGCGATGACATAGCAGGCGCTGGTCGGCAAACCCATACCAAGAATAATGGAGACCACCATGCTCAGGATCAGGGCTATCCACAGATGTCCGCCGGAGAGGTGGACAATGTTGTCCGCGAGGATCATGCCGATACCGGTCATGGACAGGACGGCAACCACGAAACCTGCATTGGCCATGGCCACGCCGATGGATAGACTGGACCGTGCGGAACTGACTGCTACTGCCTTCAGTTCAGGCAGACCAATACGGGTTTCCTTGCGGACCCATGACAGGACGGCAGTGGTAACCACAGCAAAAAAGGCTGAGTACAATGGTGTCCGGCCTTCAAAGAGCAGGTACAACAGCACGATGATAGGAAGAACCATGTGTCCATACCGTAGCACGGTATGTTTTGTGTCCGGCATTTCGGACTTGTCCAGTCCCTTGAGGCCGATCTTCCTGGCCCGGAGGTCTATCTGGAAGAACACACCGGCAAAGTACAGCACTGCGGGTATGAAAGCCGCCGCTGCGATACTCAGATAGGATACACCCAGGAACTCGGCCATGATGAAGGCTACCGAGCCCATGATGGGGGGCATGAACTGGCCACCAGTGGAGGCGGCAGCTTCGACGGCACCGGCAAAGTACGGCTTGTAGCCAACCTTCTTCATGAGCGGGATGGTAAAAGCACCAGTGGTGGCGACATTGGTTGCCGCACTACCCTGGATCATACCAAGAAGGGCGCTGGCAATGACGGAAACCTTGGCCGGGCCACCGGTGAACCGGCCACCGACACTCATCGCAACATCATTGAAAAGCTTTGCCAAGCCGCTCTTGTCAAGCATTGCACCCAGCACAATGAAAATCACCAGGTAGGTGGAGGCAACACCAGTAGGCATACCGAAGACACCCTGGCTGGTCAGATACATCTGGTAGATGATGCGCTCAAGGGTGTAGCCCCGGTGTGAAAGCAGGCCTGGTATGTACTTGCCGAAATAGGCATAGGCCAGAAAGATGACTACAAGGATGAGCAACTGGTTGCCGACGGAACGCCGGCACGCTTCCAGGACCAGGAGCAGGTAGAAACCGCCGACTACGATGTTGTGCGGTACTGCTACGCCGGCACGGATAAGGAAGGCATCCCGGCTCCAGATGGTATACACCGTTGCTGCCAGGGAAGCGACAGCAAGTATCAGATCCAGCACACTCGGATGGCCCTTGGGTGACTTCCTGCCAGCAGGGAAATAAAGGAAGACAAGCACCAGCACGAATCCAAGATAGATTGCCCGGTGCTTGATGGTTTCCGGCATGCCGAAACGGGATGTATACATGTGGTAGGAGATGAATGCCACCGAAATGACGGCTATTACTATCTTCCAGAACGAGCTCAAGCCCTTTCTCCACCTGGATTCAACCTCCTTCTGCTCTATGAGCTTTTCAGCATCAACGACAGAGGGTCCTGATTCGGTAGCCAGGACTTCGGGGTTCTTCTTCACGACAGCACCTCGCTTGGAATAGTTGGTTCCGGTCTGCATCTCGTACGGCCATACGACCGCTGTGCAACCGCTTGTTGATAGGCACACCCAATAAAACAAGGTATATCCTATATCATATAGGATGGAGTATATCACAGTGGCTACAAGGCCGCAAGTAGAAAAACAATAATGTCGGGATTCTTTTACTCAGGTTTATCAGGACTGCAATTACTTAGCCGGACCCTCGGCTGAGGGCTTCAGGTAAAAGTATTTGCCTAGTGGATCCACCACAAGCCGAGGAGCAGATGACAACAAGAACTGGATGGAGTCCCGGGCAGCCTTCAGATCAAGTCTTGATAATCAGCGTTCCATTTTCAATGCAGACAGGGTTCTCTTCTCACCATTGGCAAGGTGATGCCTCAGGGCTGGTTCCACCAGAT
>JAVEXH010000215.1:0-5521 GCA_034004175.1 Spirochaetia bacterium | reverse complement strand
TCTGGGTGGCCAGCACGTCACGGATCTGGCTGGTGCCTATGCCGAAGGCTATGGCACCGAAGGCTCCGTGGGTGGCTGTATGGGAATCGCCGCAGACTATGGTCATGCCGGGCTGGGTTATTCCCAGCTCGGGACCTACCACATGCACAATGCCTTGCCTGCCGCTGCCCCAGCCGAAGAACTGTATGCCGTGCTCCCTGGTGTTGTTTTCCAGGGCCACCAGCATCTCCTCGGCCATATCGTCCTCGAGGGGGCGCTTGCGGGAATGGGTCGGCACAATGTGGTCTACGGTCGACACCGTGAGCTCCGGATGCAGTACCGGTAATCCCCGTTCTTTTACCATGGCAAAAGCCTGGGGCGAGGTCACCTCGTGCACCAGATGCAGGCCTATGAATAGCTGGTCCTCACCCGAAGGAAGGGTAGCAACCTTGTGTAAATCCCAGACCTTGTCCAGCAGGGTTTTTCCCATCGAATGTCTCCTGTTTCTTTCTGTCTACCGTTCAATCTTCACCGGGCAGGCGGCGTACGGCACCGACATCGGCACTCCGGGCCAGGAGGGCATAGGCCTGCAGTGCCCGGCTGACCGGCCGTACCCTGTCCTTCGGGGTGAAGGCAGCCTTGCCACGGGCTAGCTCGGCTTTCCGGCGGCTTTCAAGTTCTTCTTCGCTGACCAGCAGTTGGAGCCGGCGGTCGGGTATGGATATGTCGATCAGGTCTCCGTCGTGTACCAGGGCCAGTTCGCCCTGGGCAGCGGCTTCGGGACTTATATGTCCTATGGACAGGCCGCTGGTACCTCCCGAGAAGCGGCCGTCGGTTATGAGGGCGCAGGCTTTGCCCAGATGCTTGCTCTTTATGTAACTCGTGGGATACAGCATTTCCTGCATACCCGGGCCGCCCTTGGGGCCTTCATAGCGTATCAGGACAACGTCGCCGGCCTTCACCTTGCCTGCAAGGATGCCGGCCACCGCGTCCTCCTGGCTCTCGAAGACCACCGCTGGTCCCTTGAATTTATAAATGGAGGGATCGACGCCGGCGGTCTTCACGATGGAGCCGCGGGTTGCAATGTTGCCGTACAGCACGGCCAGGCCGCCGTCTGGATAGTAGGCGTGCGGCACATCCCTGATGCAGCCCTTCACACGGTCTTTGTCCACCTCGGCATGGCGCCTGTCCTGGCTGCCCATGACCAGGTTCCGCACGCCACCGGGAGCGGCGCGGTAGAAGTTGTCGGCTGTGCCGATCGCCTCATCACCAGAGCCAGTCCCCATCAGGTCAAAGCGGCGCAGGGCCTCGGCCAGGGTGGGGTAGTCGACCCTGGCCACGGAACTGTCGATCAGACCTCCACGGTCCAGTTCGGCCATGATGCCCAGAATGCCCCCGGCGCGGTGAACATCCTCGACGTGATAGGCCGAGCTGGGAGCAACCTTGCAGATGCAGGGTACCGTGCGGGACAGGGCGTCGATGTCGGTCATGGTGAAGTTCACTTCAGCTTCACGGGCTATGGCCAGCAGGTGCAGTATGGTGTTGGTACTGCCGCCCATGGCTATGTCCAGGCTCATGGCGTTCATGAAGGCTGCTTTGGTGGCTATGCCCCGGGGCAGGAGCCGCTCGTTGCCGGTTTCATAGTATTCAAAAGCCAGTTCGCAGATGCGCTGGGCACCGCGCTCGAAAAGCTTGAGGCGGTCGGCATGGGTGGCCAGTACCGTTCCGTTGCCGGGCAGGGCCAAGCCTATGGCCTCGTTCAGGCAATTCATGGAGTTGGCGGTGAACATGCCGGAGCAACTGCCGCAGGTGGGGCAGGCGTGTTCCTCAACCGCTGCCAGGGTATCTGCTGGAACCGCGTCATCGGCGGCCATTACCATGGCGTCCACCAGGTCATAGGCCTTGCCGCCGGTGCGGCCGGCTTCCATTGGTCCACCGGAGACAAAAATAGTGGGAATGTTCAGACGCATGGCCGCCATGAGCATGCCGGGGGTTATCTTGTCGCAGTTGGATATACAGATCAGCGCGTCCGCACGGTGGGCGTTTACCATGTATTCCACGCTGTCCGCTATCAGGTCCCTGGACGGGAGGCTGTACAGCATGCCCGAATGCCCCATGGCTATGCCATCATCTATGGCTATGGTGTTGAACTCCGCGGCAAAACAGCCATTGGCCTCTATGATGGCCTTCACCTTCTGGCCAACCTCGTGCAGGTGCACGTGTCCTGGTACGAACTGGGTAAAGCTGTTGGCAATGGCAATGATGGGCTTGCCGAACTGCTCGGGCTTCATGCCATTGGCGCGCCACAGCGAGCGGGCTCCTGCCATGATCCGACCCTTGGTATTCACATCTGACCGCAACGAGGGCATAGTCAGCCTCCTCTATAATCAAAACAATAATGTTTATTTATAGCGGATTTCTATATGAAGGTACAGTACTTCAGGCACAATCCTCCCTGGGCACTACTTTCACGAACAGGTCGACGATCCGGTCCCAGTCATCCAGCAGGGCTCTGGCCTTGGGGCTACCCGTTTCAGCCAGGTGACGCTGGAGTTCTGCCTTGATCAGCAACTGGTCGTCCGGATTCATTATCCGTGCCGCACGTACCGAAGTAGTGTCCACCTTGGAGGCAGCCACGCCATCCACATCCAGCAGGAAGGCTATGCCACCGGACATGCCGGCACCGAAATTGCTGCCCACCGGACCGAGCACGGTTACGATGCCACCGGTCATGTATTCGCAGCCGTGGTCGCCAAGGCCTTCGACTACCGCAATGGCGCCTGAGTTCCGTATGGCAAAACGTTCACCTGCTTTTCCGTTCAGATACAACTTGCCTGCGGTAGCCCCGATGAGGCAGACGTTGCCGGCTATCACATGGTTCTCCGGCTTGAACCCGCAGGCTGGATCGGGGCGTACGCTTATCTTGCCGCCAGACAGACCCTTGCCTACAAAATCGTTGGCCTCGCCTGTCAGATCCAGACTGAGGCTGGGTACCAGGAAGGCGCCGAAACTCTGTCCTGCGGATCCTTTGAAACTCAGCTGTGCCGATGGCGTGTCGACCCTGTCCAGCCTTCTTCGTACCAGTTCTCCACTCAGGGTGGAGCCTATGGAGCGGTCGGCATTGCTTATATCCAGAGTAGTCTTGAAACTCTCGCCTGCCGAGAGGGCCGCGCAGACCTGCTCCAGGATTCCGCGTTCCATTTCGGGTGTCCTGAAGGGTGCCCGCCAGGTGGCCAGGAAGGCTGGCAAACCTGCTGGCGCAGGCGGCAGGATGAGGGGACCTGCGGATTCTCCGTCTTCGGACCAGGAAGTGGCAGACCAGGTGGCTGGTGGCCGCTTTGCTATTTCAAGGGCCTGGGTAATTTTCGAGAAATCCAGGAGGCCGTCACGCGGGCTTCTGTCGCGTCCATGGTATTCCAGAAGGTCATAGCGGCCAGCCACTTCATCCAGGCTCCTGAAACCTATGGAGGCCAGCACCCATCTGGTATCTTCTGCAACAAGGTAGAGGAAATTGTGCACATGTTCCGGTTTTCCCGGAAAGCGGGCTCGCAGTGCTTCGTTCTGGGTGGTTATTCCCACGGGGCAGCGATCGCTGCTGCATTGACCGCAGGCTACGCAGCCGATGGAAATGAGGGCTGCCGTACCAAAGGCAAACTCCCGGGCACCCAGGATGGCTGCAATCACTATGTCGCGTCCTGTCCGGAGTCTGCCGTCTACCTGTACGGATACGCGGTCTGAAAGGTCGTTCATGGCCAGTACCTGCCGTACCTCGGGCAGGGCAAACTCCCAGTTGCCCCCAGCATAATCCATGGAAGTCTGCGGTGCGGCTCCTGTGCCTCCGTCCCCCGAGGATACAATGACGCAGTCTGCCCCTGCCTTGGCCACCCCCGCTGCTACAGCGCCTACACCGGCTTGTGCTGTCAGTTTTATCGCGATTCGGGCTGTGGGATTTACGCAGCGCAGATCGTGCACCAGCTGGGCCAGGTCTTCTATGGAGTAGATGTCATGATGTGGTGGAGGACTGATAAGGGGCGTGCCCGGTTTGGTATGCCTCAGTTTTGCAATGTAGGCGTTGACCTTGGCTCCCGGCAGTTGTCCACCTTCCCCTGGTTTTGCTCCCTGGGCCATCTTGATCTGCAGTTCTCCCGCGGAGGCAAGATAGCGGGTAGTTACTCCGAAGCGGCCGGATGCAACCTGCCTGGAGGCACTGGCCCTGGAGATGCCGTCCGGGAAGGTTTTGCTGCGTGCTTCGTCTTCGCCACCTTCACCGGAATTGCTCCAGCTTCCTGCAGAGTTTGCTCCGGTTGCCAGTGCCTCATGGGCCTCGGGACTCAGGGCACCGCAGGACATGGCGGCAATGCTGAATCTGCCGACTATTTCAGCAGCAGGCTGCACCGCTGACAAGGGCTGGGGTACCGTTTGCCGCAACTCGAAGATGTCACGCAGGCACAGGGCCTGGCGCTTGGGGTCCGTCATCCCGGCGGCATATTCAGTATAGGCGTCCTCATCATTGCCCATAGCTGCCCGGGTGAGCAGGGCCGCCAGCCTGGGTGGCCAGGGAAGCTCGTCTACTGGCTTCTGGACAGCTGGTTCCTGCTGACCATCGGTGGTAGCAATGGCTCCAGTGGATGTGCCCGAACCTACTGCCGTGATGGCGGCAGCATCAAAAGCCAGAGTCTGCCTGGCCAGGATGTCTGCTTCCAGTTGTTCCAGCCCCACACCTTCTGCCCGGCTCTCCGTTCCCGGGAAGAACGTGTCCGTAATCTCGCGGGCAAGCCCGACGGCCTCGTACAGGGCTCCACCCCGGTACGAGGGTATGGAACAGATACCCATCTTGGACATGGTTTTGAGGAGTCCATGTTCCAGGGCTTTCATGTAATTGGCAGCAGCCGTCTCATCCGTCAGGGTCTCGAAGATCATCCAGGGGTTTACCGCACTGGCGCCATAGCCTATGAGCATGGCAACATGGTGGATTTCCCGGGATTCACCACTTTCAACAACCAGCCCGCTCATGTGCCGCTTGCCGGATTCCACAAGCCGGAGGTTGGCAGCGGTAAGTGCCAGCAGGGCAGGGACAGTTGCCTTGCCTGGTCCCATGCCCCGGTCACTCAGGATGACCAGGCTGTATCCCTCGTCCACCCGCAGTTCCACCTCTGTCCGGATGGTTTCTATGGCAGCTCTCAGTCTGGAACCCGGGGCTGGTCTGGTGGCATCCGGGGCCTCGCTGAGGGAATATACGGTTGATACGGTGCACACCCTGAAGTCTGCCCTCTGGCTGGCCCGCAGCCGTGCCAGTTCGGCATTGGTGAACAGCGGTCGGGACACTTTGAGCTGCCTGCAGTGCAAAGCCGACGACTCAAGCAGGTTCCGTTCCCGGCCTATGTAGCATTCCAGAGACATCACAGAGCCTTCGCGGACCGGATCCATGGGTGGGTTGGTCACCTGGGCAAACAACTGGTGGAAGTAGGAGAAAAAGGAATCCGGCCTGGCTGCCAGGGCTGCAGGAACCTTGCGGGTTCCCATGGATGCTATGCCTTCCTTG
>JAVEXH010000214.1:0-5546 GCA_034004175.1 Spirochaetia bacterium | reverse complement strand
CTGGCCTGGCATGCGCTTGGAGTTGCGAAGGGCGCGGCAGATGTCGCCCGAGGTCTTCTTGAAGGAGGCCAGGTCGGTGAAGGCTTCCACGTCAACGGCCATGAAGAAGTGGCCCAGTTTGTATGGCACCTTCTTGCCGTCTTCAAAGCCCAGCAGGCCCTTCATGAAGGCTCCCTGCTGGAGGGCCGAGGACAGGATTTCCACCACAGTGGCCCAGCCATAGCCTTTGTGGCCACCGGTGTCTTCTCCTATGCCGCCCATGGGTGTGAGGGCCGCCGTGCCCTGTACCAGTTCTTTCAGTATGGCTATGGAGTCTGTCTTGGTAGTGCCGTCGGCCCCGATGACCCAGCCTGCGGGCAGGTTCTTCTTCTGCCGGGCGTAGACTTCTATTTTGCCCCGCTGGCTGACCGAGGTGGCACAGTCGATATTGAAATGGAAAGGCTCGTCGGTCGGCAGGGCAAAGCACAGGGGGTTGGTACCGAGCATGTTTTCCACTCCGAAGGTGGGTGCTATGGAAGGCCGGGCATTGGTGCCCGAAAAGCCAATCATGCCGTGGTCGGCGGCAAGGCCTGTGTAGTAACCGGCAATGCCGTAATGGTTTGAATTGCGGACTACGACCATGCCCATGCCGAGTTTCTTGGCCTTGTCTATGGCCATGAGCATGGCCTGTTTTGCAACCACCTGGCCCATGCCGTTGTTGGCATCCAGGACGGCGGTTGTGGGACCCTCGCGGATTATGTCCACTTTGGTGACAGGATTTATCTGCTTGTCTTTTATGCGGTCTATGTAGATGGGCTTCAGGCGGCCTACACCATGGGAATCTATCCCACGCTTGTCGGCGGTTATGAGAACCTCCGCACAGATTTTTGCATCTGCTTCCGGCACACCGTAACCCTTGAATGTATCGACCATGAACTGTTCAACAATGTCGAAACCCCACCAGACCGCACCTTCTGTAGAAAAACCGGGCATATTTTACCTCCATTGGTATAATACGCCCGATTGCTTTTCTTTGCCAGTTGATTCCAGTCGTGAAGTAATGCCTATCGTGGACCTTGAATGGTCATGGCGGTCATATAAGCCCGGAGCATGGTACCTACCTGCTCCACCGGGTGGTAACGGATGGCGTTGTTCACCCGGACCAGTTCGCGGCTTGGAACACCCGAACCGTCTGCGGGCAGGCCCTTGCCGATTACTTCAGTGCCCTGCTTCTTCATGAAGTCTGCCAGGAGCGGGCGACAGGTATTGTCAAAGAGGTAGCAGCCGTACTCTGCAGTGTCGGAGATTACCTTGTTCATTTCGTAGAGTTTCTTGCGGGCTATGAGGTTGGCAATCAGCGGCACTTCGTGGAGTGACTCGTAGTAGGCGCTCTCGGGCTTGATGCCTGCTTCCACCATGGTCTCGAAGGCCAGTTCTACGCCGGCTTTCACGAAGGCTACCATGAGGATTCCCTTGTCGAAGTATTCCTGGGCTTTGATTGGTTCGCCACCGGGACTGGTGGTTTCGAAGGCAGTCTGGCCTGTGGCCTCCCGCCAGGCCAGCAGATCCTTGTCACCGTTTTTCCAGTCTTCCATCATGGTGGCGCTGAATTTGCCGGAGAGGATGTCGTCCTGGTGCTTGCGGAACAAGGGCGTCATGATGGTCTTCAGCTCGTCTGCCAGCTGGCAGGCCTTGAGTTTGGCCAGATTGGGCAACTGGTCAAGCATGCAGGTAAGGCCGCCGACCTTGAGGGCATCGGTGATCTGTTCCCAGCCGAACTGGATGAGGCCTGCTGCCCAACCGGGGTTGATGCCGCTTCCCACCATCTTGTCGAAGCACAGGAGGCTTCCGGTCTGCAGCAGGCCGCAGAGTATGGTCTGCTCGCCCATCAGATCGCTCTTTACTTCTGCCACGAAGCTGGAGGCCAGCACACCGGCCTTGTCAGCCCCGGTGCCACAGGCCAGAGCCTTGGCCACTGCCCAGCCACGCCCGTCAGGGTCGTTCTCCGGATGCACGGCTGTCAGGGTTGGCACGCCGAAACCACGTACATACTCGGTGCGTACCTCGGTGCCCGGGCCTTTGGGAGCCATCATCACCACAGTGATGTCCTTGCGTATCTGCATGCCTTCTTCGACGATGTTGAAGCCGTGGGAATACCAGAGCACCGAGCCTGGCTTCATCAGGGGCACAACGGCCTTGATGACCGCGGTATGCTGCTTGTCCGGGGTCAGGTTGCCTACCACGTCGGCTGTGGGCAGCAGTTCCTCGTAGAGGCCTACTTTGAAGCCGTTCTCGGTGGCACTGCGCCAGGATGGGCGCTGGTCTTTGATGGCTTCCGGACGCAGGGCATAACTTACGTCCAGTCCGGAGTCGCGCAGGTTCAGGCCCTGGTTCAGGCCCTGGGCACCGCAGCCGACGATGACGATCTTCTTGCCTTTGAGGGCGGCTGTGCCGTCCTGCAGTTCTGAGCGGTCCATGAAGCGGCAGGTACCCAGCTGGATAAGGGCCTCGCGGAAGGGCAATGCATTGAAATAGTTCATGGTGGTCTTCTCCTTTGAAGTACAGGGCTTGGCCGGCACCGCCGGCGTTGACGGTGCAGAACAGGTACGGCAATGCCGGGCTCGTGCAGTGGGCCATTCAGGCGCGGAGCGCCGTATGCAGGCAAGTATAGGCCATTTTGTATTAGTGCGTAAAGTGAAACATTGGCATTATACTGTTGAATATATATCAATAATATGCCAGACTGCCAGTCATGGACTTCCATGAACTCGAGGCCTTTGTAGCCTTGGCCAAAACGCTTCACTTTGCCCGTGCAGCAACAGTAATCCATACCAGTCCCTCTGGCCTCAGCAGGCTGCTGGGCCGGCTGGAGGACGAGCTGGGAGCAAAGCTGGCTGAGCGTGATACCCGCCGTGTGCAGCTTACCGAGGCAGGACGTGATTTCCTTGACTTTGCCGAGGACAGCCTGCGCCGGCGGGAGGAACTGCGGCTGGGCCTGGGTTCCCGGGACGGCAGCCTCCGGGGTTTTCTCCGGGTGTACGCCTCGGTGACCGCTTGTTATTCGGTGTTGCCACCCTTTGCCGAGGCCCTGGTGGCTGCCTACCCGGAATTGAGCCTGTCGGTGGAGACCGGCGATCCTGCTGACGCCGAGCTTGCCGCCTCCTCCGGCCGGGTGGACCTGGCAGTTGCAGCCATTCCAGACGGCGGCTTTGCAGGCCTGGACGCTTTTGCGGTCAGGCGCTCGCCCCTGGTCTTCGTGGGTGCCCGCAGTGGTCCCTGGGGACGCCTGGACCTGGCCCGGTCGGAAGACCCGATAGTTGCCAGTGAAACTGAAGTCTCCGGCAGAGCAGCCACACTCGGCAGGACAAGGGCAGCCATCGGCAACACCGCCGAGCGGGAGCGCAAGCTGGCGGCGACCCTGGCCAGTACACCTCTGATCCTGCCGGCCACTGGTCTGGCCCGGGAGCGCTTTGACCGCTGGTCCAGGGAGCACGGGTTCAGGCCCCGTATAGCTGCCGAAACCGGGGGCAACGAGCCTTTGCTGGCTTTTGCCAGGCTAGGCCTGGGACTGGCTCTTGTGCCACGGATTGTGGTGGAGAGTGGCCCCTTTGCCGATGGCCTGGCCATCTACGATGGCGGGCCGGCCTTTGGAGACTATGATATCGGTTTTGTACTCAAGCCACCCCGGCCGCGGTCTGACTCCGGCCGACTGGTGTACCAGGCTCTGGCTGATCTGCTGGAACAGGCTTACCCTGATGGTGTCTGGCGTTAGCAGACCAGTGGCTTGAGGTTGCCCGATTGGATGTGGCGAGGAAGGATACGGAGACCATGGAACTGAAATACAAGGCTGCGGCAGGCTCGGCTGAACAGGTTCTGATACAGATGCAGGATTGCAGTGTGGGAGACATCCTTTCTCCCGCCATCCGGTCCCTGGACTGGCGTCTGTTGCCTGGCGAGGCCTGGGCGGTCGTTGGGCCAAGCGGCGGTGGCAAGGAAGCCTTTGCCGATGCCCTGGCAGGACTGATGCCGCTGCGTCCGAATGATGGGGGCTCGTATCATCAAGCTCTGGAGGGCGGAACCGCGATTGTGTCCTTCGAGGCTGCGGCTGCGCTTCTGCAGAAAGAACGCTACAATGACGATTCGGATTTTGTTGAAGGCGGCGTGTCCGAGGGCACGACGGTCAGGTCATTCATAACCGCCGCCTTGCCTGCCGGAGATGCTTTGCAGTATCCGGAGGGGAGGGGGCTGGAAGCCCACCGGGCTGTGCAGGATTGTGCAGTGGTGGAGTTCATCGACCGGGGTCTGAAGCGCCTGTCCACCGGGGAATGCAGACGGGCCTTGCTGTGCCGTGTGGTGGTCAGCAAGCCTGGTCTGATCGTTGCCGTTGAACCGTACGAAGGTCTTGATACCGCTACACGGGAAACCCTTCACTGCATGCTCGAGGCTTTGGTTGGTGCAGCTGTCCGGGGCGAAGCCGGGGCTCCTGCCATTGTCATGGTTGACCGGCTGGACCATGTCCCGGCTGCCTTCAACCGCGTTGTCGAGTTTGAAGGCGGGGTTGTCAACTATGCAGGTTCCCGTAAATTTTATGAAGGCACGCGTACAGGGCAGGCCGGCCTGAATGGGACTGCACCCTTGTCTGTGGTCTCTACCATGCCGCCCGGAATGCATCCTGTCGATGAAAAGCCTGCAGGCATGGATACGGGCAACGAGGAACCCCTGATCGAACTGAAGGATGTCACCGTGGCCTGGTCGGGCCGGGCGGTTCTGGACCGCATTTCCTGGACAGTCCGCCGGGGTGAGCACTGGCTGGTCAGGGGGCCCAACGGTTCGGGCAAGACAACCTTGCTGGAACTGGTTACCGGAGACAATCCCCAGGCCTACTGCAATGATGTACGCGTCTTTGGACAACGTCGCGGATCCGGCCAGACCATCTGGGAGCTCCGCTCCCGCATAGGCATTGTCTCTTACCGTCTGCATCTTGAATATCGTTACCTGGAAGGCATGGCATTGGAAGATGTGATCCTGTCTGGCTTGTATGACTCGATAGGACTCTATACCACCGTCAGTGATGGCGAACGCAGGCTGGCCCGGACCTGGCTGGATCTTGCTGGTTTTGCCGGCCGGGGCAGGCAACAGTTCGGACAGATATCCTTCGGGGAGCAACGCGCACTGCTGGTGGCCCGGGCGGCAATCAAGCTGCCAGAACTCCTTGTCCTGGACGAGCCTTGCCACGGCCTGGATGATGCCCAGCGGTATTTTGTCATGTCCCTGCTGGCTGTAATTGCAGAACGGGGTCAGTCAACCATGATCCACGTTACCCATGATCCGGACGAAGTGCAGTCCTTCGAGACCCATGTCCTTGATTTGCTGCCCGGGCGGTTACCGATGTGGGTGGTGTCAGGACTACCAGGCTGACGGGACGACCAGGCTGAATGGCTCACTCCTGAGCCGACAGGACTGGCTGCAGGAATACCTTTTCATTTGCCACCAGCCAGTCCCTGAGCCCGGGTAGGGTGGTGGATACCAGATCCAGGAGTTCTGTTGCCATCTCCGGAAGGTATTGT
>JAVEXH010000213.1:0-5591 GCA_034004175.1 Spirochaetia bacterium | reverse complement strand
TCTGGGTGCAAGGCCCCAGTCGCTGCTCTCGCCGTCAAAATATCGCTTGAGGCCCTCAGGTCCGCAAAGGAAGAAACATGAGCCTCTGATGGAGGAGATGATCTTGCGTATGATCGAAGCAGACAGGAAGCCCCTTTCTCCTTCCCAGGCATCATCGGCATCGGCACAGACGGCGATGATCCTGAACCTGTCAGAGTACTGTTCTTCCAGAGCCTCGAAATCCTTCATGAACAACAACTCGTCAGGACAGGCCACACCGAAGAAAAGGGTAAACCTGGCATCGGTATGGGCAAGACCATCACCGATGATGGACCGGAACGGCGTTATACCGGTGCCGCCGGCCAGGCAGACCAGCTCCATGCCATCACGAAGCGGCTCATAGTAAAAGGTACCCTGAGGGCTGGAACTCTGGACAGTGCAGCCCGTACTCCAGGTGTCCACCACCCGGGTAGAAAAGAAGCCATCTTCCTTGCGTTTAACCGTGATATCATAATAATTCCCGGCCGCCGATTCGTCGGGAGTGCACGAGATTGAATACGGTCGTGAAACCCGTGCCCCATTGATGGCATCCCCTATGCTCAGGTACTGGCCGGCACGGAAGGGAGGGAGCCTGACACCATCCTGGGCGGGAACCAATCGGTAACTGCGCACAACACCATTCTCTTCCCACACAGACGCAACGCGCAGGACCAGGGATGCGGGGTGCAACTCACCTGCCAGAAGATTCATCGCACCTTCAGGTACGCTTGATGCTTTGGCTGCCTTGAATCGCTTGTTGCGCAGGCGGAGGTGGTTCACAAAAGCAAGTGTGTCCCGGATCGGACCACGTATGGTTACCCTCATCGTACGGCCTCCCCGCTGGCAAGCCCATCTGAACGTCCGGTGGCGTGGCCGTTGGTATGGCTACTGGTGTCCTCACCAGAGCGGGCAAGCACCCTTTCGGCTGCGGCCTTGCCAGACAGCATGGAACTGCCATAGCCGTGGCAGCGGTATGAAAAACCACCGCAGAAATCCAGCCCATCAAGGTAGCGCTCCTTGTCCATGGACAGAACCCGGGGAATGATGGAATCCCAGGGTTCCGGCTCGTAACCATACACTATGCCGTCGTAAGCGCCGGTATACCGGGCAAAGGTCTGGGGTGTAGCCACTTCCATTTCCTCTATATGGCTCCGGATATCCGTTTCTGTGGCTTCCTCGAACTGGCGGATCAACCGCTCGGCCAGAGCCGTCTTGGTACGGTAGTACTCAGTTCCTGTCACCTGTGACCAGGCTTCGGAACGGAATCCGGCCGTTATGGACAGTATGGTGGTGCCCGGCGGCGAACAGTCGGGATTAGCGGCATTCAGACAGACCGAAGCCTGCATGATCTCCTTTGAATCCAGCTTGTACAGTTCTTCGTACAGCCTGTCGGTACGCATATGGGGAGAGATGAAGTAGCTGTAGTCACTCAAGCCAAGGGTCTTCATATCCCTATCCAGTCCAAGATATACAACCATCACACTGAAGCCGTGCTTCCGGGCATTGATATTCCTGAGGGCCTGCAGGGGAACCTCGGTGCGGGGATACACCAGCGAATTGAATACAAGGGTCGGCGAGGCATTGGAGATGACAGAAGTTGCGCGCAGGGTTTCACCTGAAGCGGTCTGCGCGCCATATACAGTGCCTTTATCGACAAGGATTTTTTCTACCCTGGTGTTGTACCGGACTTCGCCGCCAAGTTCTTCTATCCGTTGCACAAAGGCGCAGGCAATCTCGTGGGATCGTAGCGAAGGAATCACTGCACCTGAGGAGATGTATGAATGAAGCAAAGATGCCCAGATGGGAAAGCTCAGCCTGCTGTCCGGAACACCCAGATAGCACCAGTAGGCGAACAGCAGGTCATGGGCCTTTGGTGGGACTCCGACAGCCTTGGCCACTTCGGCAGCGGTGGCAGAAGCAGTACGCACAAAATTGCCGTGCTCCTTCAGAACCTTCAGGTAATCCGGATGATCCTTGTTGCTGTTGAGATACTGGAAGGCAGCTTGCACCTGCCCGCACAATTCCATATAAGCGGTAACGGATTTCCTGCTGCCAGGCACCTGTTTTTCTATGGTGTCGATGAAGGCTTCCACTCCAAAGGGCACCCTGACGTTCACTTTATCCTCAGTGAGTATCAGCCGGTAGGCCTCAGGTACGGACAGGAACTTGATATCCAGCCGGGCGTCATCCAGAAGGTAGCGTACTACCCCGGTGGCTTCCTGGATGGAACGCATGTCAGGCAATTCATGGAGGGACGGTTCAAACTCGAAACGCCCGCGCACGAAACTGGTGGCAAAACCGCCAGGCAGGTTGTGTTGCTCCAGAAGCAGGACTTTTTGCCCGGCTCTGGTCAACTCGAAGGCGGCACAGAGCCCGCCCAGCCCCGCACCGACTACGATGCTGTCATAGACAGCGTTGTGACTATGAACGGAATTGCGGCTCATCCCGACGATACCCCCGGCCTCTTTTGATCATGGCAGCACAAGCCATGATTCTGTATCGGGTCCAGGAGTTTGTCAAACTACGATTGCAGGAATGAATCGAATCGTGTCTGCTGCAGAAATGGCCGGAATCTATGGAACTCAACCCAACGCAACATCCAGAAGCATCATCACTGCGAAACCAAACATGCCGCCGATGGTGGAATAGTCTGAACTGCCGTGAAGCTGGGCTTCGGGGATCAGTTCCTCGATGACGACATAGATCATGGCTCCTGCCGCAAAGGCAAGTGCGAAAGGCAGCAAGGGCTGGATGGAGACCACAAGAACTGCGCCGATTACTCCCGCAATGGGTTCCACAATGCCGGAAGCCTGTCCATACAGGAATGCCTTGGTACGCGGGAATCCTTCCCGGCGTAGCGGGATGGAGACGGCAGCTCCCTCGGGAAAGTTCTGGAGTCCTATACCTACAGCCAAAGCAATGGCAGCCCCGAGAGTGGCAGTTGTACCCGGAACAGCCAGTGCTCCAAAAGCTACACCGACAGCAAGACCTTCAGGTATGTTATGCAATGTTATGGCCAGAACCAGCAATATGCTTCTCTGCCAGGAGGTCTTGATGCCTTCTGCTTCATCGATAGGTTGCCCGATATGCAGATGAGGCAGGAGCCGGTCAACCAGGAACAGGAAAGCACCGCCTCCAAGGAATCCAGTGACCGCGGGAACAACAGGATTCATGCCCATGGCTTCGGCCATGTCAATGGCAGGATTGAGGAGCGACCAGAAACTGGCTGCAATCATGATCCCGGAAGCAAAGCCAAGCATCATGTTCAGGACAGTCTGGTTGATCGTCCTGAAAAAGAAGACAAGCCCCGCCCCACCGGCCGTAACGGCCCAGGTAAAGAGGGTAGCCAGAAGTGCAAGTACTATAGGATTGATCCCGCCGAGAATGGTGGCCATAGATGCTTCTCCTGTCCCAAGGGTTACACCCCGTTCAGCTGGTTGAACCCGGTTTAGATGGTTACGCCCGGCCTATGCGGATATACTCGATACTTACGAACAAAGCCCACCGGCCGATAGGTCATCTTGGCCTGCCGCAATCCCTCATCACCAAGATCCTGCTCACGGTTCACAAACTTGAAATAGGCCGGAAGGGTCTGGGCAAAAGCCTGGTTGATGAACTGGTAGAGTCCCTTGTAAGCCCCGAGGGCCTTCTCGAAATGGACGGCAAACATCCTGGCCTTGGCAATGGGCTCTCCCAGGGCATACCCCGCAGGCTTGTCATCCACGTAATAGACGGCGCCACGCATACCGAGGGTTCCATACAACTCGAGAGCTTCGCGTCCTGCAGCATAATCGCCATCCGTACCCTTTTCGTCCCTCCAGGCATCAAGCACCGTTATGGCATCCTTCACCGTGTCGGCATCCAGTTCCTTCTGCTCGTAGCGGTATGAATTGAGGAAAGCGTTTACCAGGTTGCGTTTCTTATGGTAGGTCTTACCGGACAGCTCAGCCAGATCATGGCGGTTGTACAGATAGTCAAAATTGTCACGATCCTCATGCACCGTAAAGCCCGCGCCTTCCAGGCGGATACGCTCGGCCTTGCACTGGGTTTCAGACATGTTTTTCAAGTACGCATGATTTTCGTACAGGTCCAGTATGGTCTTGTTGTCAGGGACACAGCAGGGAGAGAAGAAAAAACGCTCTCCGTGTTTCTCCCCTGAAACAAGGAAAGTCTTGCCGGTCAGGTGGGAGATGCGGTAACCATAGGTTTTTCTGAACAGGTATATGCCGGAGAAGGTGAACTCGGAGATACCATCAGACAGCAGGTTCAAGGCTGGATACAGCTCTTCCCGCATTTCAAGTGATACAGGGGCGAACTCGGGATATTCAGGTATTGTCATGGGGCAGAATATATACAATCCCTCGAGTAGAATCAACCAAATCGGCGGTAATGGATCCATAGCTGCCACGGCAGACCGTACCAGCAGGCCGCTCACGCCTTGATATGGAGTGCAGACCGCGCTATTCTTGAGCAGGCCGTACCTATGTGGAACGGCGAAAGGAACACCATGAAAGGCTTGATAAAGCCCCTGCTGATTCTGGCGGTACTGGCCGGAGCACTGTACGTCCTGAATCCTACAAAGGACGATTTCGTTACGTATTTACAAAACAAGGCAGAAGCAGCTAGTGGGGAAAATACAAACAGTGCCATCGGCAATCTCATCTCGGACGGGGTCGGTGCAATAAAAGCAGCAGTTTTTACCCGGGATGACCGGTTGTTTTTCAGTGTCTACAGCTGGCCAGCATCCAACCCCACAGACCAGTATCTCGGTGTGGCCAAGTTCTTCATAAAGACAAAGTAGTCAGCATATTGATCCATGGAGGGCAGAAGCATGAGTGAACATCTGGGAATAGACCGCGAACGGGCGGCACGTCTCAAAGCCATAATCGACCGCCTCGGTGAGGGTGTAAAGCCTTCTGAAGTCAAGAAAGAATTCCACGACCTCATAAAAGGTGCCGATGCGATGGAAGTTGCCGCTCTTGAGCAGTCCCTGATAGAAGGCGGCATGCAGGTCCAGGAGGTACAGCGGCTCTGCGAAGTGCATGCGGATGTATTCAAGGACGGCCTGGAAAAGGGAGAAAAGTCCCACAGCCTGCCGGGCCATCCCATACACAGCTATTTGGCGGAAAACATCGAAGCCAGAAAACTCCTGTGGCCGCTCCGTTTTGCCGGCTTCTTAGGTGATGCCGCGGCGGTAGGCAAGGCTGCAAGTGCTTTGAAACCCATCATTGTGCATTACGAACGCAAGGAAAACCAGCTGTTTCCCTATCTTGAAAAGGTTGGCTTCACCGGTCCGTCCAAGGTGATGTGGGGCAAGCATGACGAGATCCGGGATCGTTTCAGGAGCCTCGAGGCAGCAGTAAGCGCCGGAGACAGCAGGACTTCACGAAGCAATGCCCGCGCCCTGGCCCGGCAACTGACATCCATGATGTTCATGGAAGAAAAAATTCTCTTTCCCAATGCCATCAAGCGCCTGGGAGAGCGTGACTGGGTCAAGATACGACAGGGGGATGATGCCATTGGCTACGCCTGGGTAAAGCCAGGAGCAATCTGGGATGCCAGTCTGGCCTGGG